>JBDOLX010000048.1:0-3669 GCA_039832905.1 Desulfurobacteriaceae bacterium
AAACTTTAGAACGTTATCCGGCAAAGTATCAATGGTGTATTTCTTGATTTCCTTCTCAAGATCTACAATCTGTTTAATGTTATGGAGGAACCACCTATCTATTTTGGAGAGCTCGTAAAGTTTTTCTATGGTCCAGCCTCTTCTTAAGCCTTCTGCTATGTACCAAATTCTATCGGCATTTGGAACAGCAATTTTACTTTCAAGGACTTGGTCAGGGATTTCACTTACTCCCTTCATTAGGAGTCCGTATTTTCCGATTTCCAAAGATCTTATAGCCTTGAGGAGAGCTTCTTTGAAAGTTCTACCAATAGCCATTACTTCGCCGACAGACTTCATTCTCGTTGTTAAAGAAGCATCAGCTTCTGGAAACTTTTCAAAAGCCCACCTGGGAAACTTTACAACACAGTAGTCAATTGCTGGCTCAAAAGATGCAGGAGTCTTCTTTGTGATATCGTTTGGTAGTTCATCAAGAGTATATCCAACCGCAAGCTTTGCAGCTATTTTTGCAATTGGAAAACCTGTTGCTTTGGAAGCAAGGGCTGAAGAACGGGAAACCCTTGGGTTCATTTCAATGACAATAACTCTACCGTTTTCAGGATTTACTGCAAACTGGACGTTTGAACCACCAGTTTCAACTCCAATTTCTCTAATTATCTTGATAGCAGCATCTCTTAAGACTTGGTATTCCTTATCGGTTAGAGTTTGAGCTGGAGCAACAGTGATAGAGTCTCCAGTATGGACTCCCATAGGATCTACGTTTTCGATAGAACAGATAATTACAACGTTGTCATTTAAGTCTCTCATTACTTCAAGTTCATACTCTTTCCAGCCGAGAACGCTTTCCTCAATTAGAATTTCGTTAATGGGGCTTGCGTCGAGTCCTCTTTTTGCAATTTCTTTAAACTCTTCAATGTTGTAAGCTACTCCTCCACCTTCTCCACCAAGGGTAAAAGCAGGTCTGATAATTGCTGGAAGTCCTACTTCCTTTATAACTTCCAAAGCCTCTTCCATAGACCTTGCAAGACCACTCTTTGGAACTTCAAGACCAATTTTTAGCATTGCTTCTTTGAAAAGTTCTCTATCTTCTGCCTTCTTGATAGCTTCAACCTTTGCACCGATTAACTCAACATTGAATTTATCAAGAATTCCTGCTTCGTAGAGCTGAACTGCAAGGTTTAGAGCTGTTTGTCCTCCAACGGTTGGAAGAAGTGCATCAGGTCTTTCTTTCTCAATAATTTTTTCAAGAACTTCAACTGTTAAAGGCTCTATGTATGTTTTGTCTGCAACATCTGGGTCTGTCATTATTGTTGCTGGGTTGGAGTTAACAAGAATAACTTCATAGCCTTCTTCTTTTAACGCTTTACATGCTTGAGTCCCGGAGTAATCAAACTCTGCAGCTTGTCCAATGACAATAGGACCTGATCCTATGATGAGTATTTTTTTGATATCTGTTCTCTTCGGCAAAGGGACCTCCGAACTTAAAGTGTTTTGAAAATTTTACGATAATTTGGAAAAGAAGTGAGAAATAAAGGATTTTCAATTTTCTATTTCAATTTTCTATAATGTAAAGAAGGGCACGGGAGTTAGAGATGGTAAAGATGTTTAAAAGCATGTCCCTCGGAAAGAAGATAACCTTAGCTGGTTTAATGGGAATCTTTGTTTTAACAGTAATACTTGGTTTTTCTTCCTTTAAGACTTCCAAGGAAAACCTTATAGATGAAACTTTCTATCGTCTTACAGTAGTTAGAGAGGCTAAAAGTCAACACATTGAGGATTACTTTTCCTATATGGAAAGTCTCCTGTCTTCGATAGCTAATAGCAACCTTGCGAAAGAAAGTCTTCGAGAGTTCAAAGATGCTTTCTATCGTCTTTCCCAGGAACTGGCTGTTGATATGGACAGAGTAAAAGAAGCTCTTAAGCGTGAATATCAAAGTAATTACTTGAATATGGTCAATTATTCTATACCTGGTTCAAAACCGAAAAGAGATCTTGAGTTTTACCTACCGAGAAACCCTAACGGTCTAATTGCTCAGTTCATTTTCATAGTAGATAACCCTTATCCAGTTGGTAAAAAGAACAACTTAGACTACAACGCTAAGTATGATTGTTCTTACATGAGAGTTCACAAGCGTTTCCATAAAGATTTTAATTACCTACTTAGTAAATTTGGACTTTACGATATTTTCTTGGTTGATAGAAATGGAACGGTTGTTTATACAACCTTTAAAGAAAAAGATTTTGCTACAAATCTAATTTCTGGTCCTTACAGTGATACAGGGCTTGCTAAAGCATTTAGAAGAGCGATGAACTCCTCAAGAGAATCGGTTGTTTTCTCGGATTTTCAACCTTATGAACCAAGCTATAACCAGCCTGCAGCTTTTATAGCTGCTCCGGTCTACTTTAGAGGAAAAAAGATTGGAGCTCTCATATTTCAGCTTCCAATAGACAAGATAGATTCAATTGTTAACTTCAACTACCGTTTCAAGGAAGCGGGACTTGGAAAGACTGGAGAGGTTTACTTAGTAGGAAGGGATTATACTCTGAAGAACAATATAAGGTTTCTTGAAAAAATTGAAGATCCAGTTGTTAGATCTGCAGGGACAACTATTGGAATTTTAAAAGCTGAGAATTTGGCTGTAAAGAGAGCTCTAAATGGAGAGAAGGGGACAGTCATAACGAAAAACTTCTTTGGAAAAGAAGTTTTAACTTCTTATGCTCCTATAAACATTTTTGGAAACAAGTGGGCTATTGTTGCGGAAATAGAGAAGGATGAAATACTTTCTGGGATCTTCTCATTTAGTGAAAATAAGATCCTCCTATTTACTCTTGGCTTTTTGTTTTTGATGGTTATAGCTTTCCTACTGTTTGTAAGGAGGGACATAGTAGCTCCTCTTAATAAGCTTATCCTTATGGCTAAGGATCTATCTGAGGGAGAGGGAGATTTAACAAGGAAACTTAATATAGATAGGCAAGATGAAATAGGAATAGCTGCTAAATACTTCAATGCTTTTATAGATAAGGTACGGACTTTAATAGAAAGGGCAAAGCTTTCTGCTAGGAGAAATGTTGAGATAGCAACGGTACTTAAGAACAATGCTGAGAATGTAAAGCAGAGGATAGTAGAAGAAAAGGAGTCTATAAAAAGAGCTACAGAAATTGCTGAATCTATTACGGAACCAATTAAAGAGTTTAAAGAGTTAATTTCTAGGTCTGAGAAGGATGTTGAAGAAGCAAGTAAAAAACTAACTATTACTAAAAAGAGCATAGAACAGCTTCAGAGAACCATAGAAAAGACAGGAAAGGAGAGTCGGATTTCTCTAGAGGAACTTAGAAAACTTAATAAAGAAACGGAAAACATTAGAAACATTATTGAGATCATTAAAGATGTTACTGATAAAACGAACCTTCTTGCTTTGAATGCTGCAATTGAGGCTGCAAGAGCTGGAGAAGCTGGACGTGGCTTTGCTGTTGTTGCTGATGAAATAAGGAAACTTGCAGAACAAATTCAAAAGAATACAGTGAACATTAACAATATCCTAAATGGAATTATTCAATCAATTTCCTCAACTACTGAGAAAATAAGTAAGAGTAATTCAGAAAATATGACCTTCTTAAGAAAGATTTCAAACGAAGTTATCGGTAAGATGGAAGAAGTTATAAATGTCATGG
>JBDOLX010000048.1:3679-4578 GCA_039832905.1 Desulfurobacteriaceae bacterium
GCAAAAAACAAGAACGGTTTCCAAAACAGTCAACGGGACTTCCGAAGCCCTTGTTAGCAAAGTAGAGATGCTAATAGCGGATATTAGAGAGATTGATAATATCTCTGAGGATAACTCTAAGAGTATCGAAGAAATCTTGATGAAGATAAGGGAACTCTATAAAGAAATAGACGAACTAAATAAGATAATTTCTACCTTTAAGACTTAAAGGAGTAGATAGTGAAAATAACGATTACTGGTACACCCGGCGTTGGAAAGACAACGGTGGCCGAAGCTCTAGCTCAGAAAATTCAACTTCCCCTTTACAACCTTTCTGAACTTGTAAAGGAAAAAGGGTTTTTCACAGAAAAAGACGAGAAGAGAGGATCTTTTGTTGTTGATGAAAAAAAACTTTTGGATTTTTTCAAAGATAAAGACTCTTTCATTGCAGAAGGATTAATAGCCCATTATATTCCTTCTAATCTTTGTGTTGTTTTAAGAGTAAATCCTTCTCTTATATCAGTTAGACTGAAAAATAGAGGCTATCCTGTAAAAAAGGTTAGGGAAAATCAGGAGGCAGAAAGACTATCTATAATTGTCACAGAAGCTTTAGAACTTTCACGAGCAAAGAGGACTGTCCTTATAGATACAACCAATAGATCGGTTGAAGAGGTTGTCAATCTAATACTAAAAGCTATTGAAGGAGAAGATATTTTTGACGACGTTGACTGGTTGGAAAACGAGATTATTGGCAATAAAAATTCTTAACCTCTTTGAAAGGGATAAAAAGCTTAAAGAGTACATAGAGAGATTAACAAAGGGACTTTCTCCATTAGATAGAGCTTTTGTAAGAGAGATAGCTTCTGGAACTGTTAGAAACTTGCGGCTTTTAGATTTTATAGTAGAGAAAGCAACTTCTA
>JBDOLX010000049.1:0-4398 GCA_039832905.1 Desulfurobacteriaceae bacterium
GCCTCAGTATCAAGTCCTCCTTCAGGACCAACAATGAAGGATACAGAAGAAGCATTAAAAGATTCGTAATCCTTTAAACTTTTTCCACCTTTTTCCCATAAAACAAAAGAAAGTTCCGTTTTGTTTTCTATCTCAGGAAGTCTCACGGGCTCATTTATCTGGGGCAGTATGTTCCTTCCACACTGCTTAGCAGCGTTTATTACTATTTCGTTCCACCTTCCTAACTTGTTCTCCCAGTTCTTTATAAGCTGGGCATTTGAAGACCTTTTACATATTACAGGAACTATTTCACTTACTCCAAGTTCTGTTGCTTTTTGAATTGCAAGTTCAAATTTTTGAAGTTTATTCATAAGTCCCATGTAGAGGATAGATTTTAGATGGCTATCTCTATTGATGTTCAATTCTTTAAGGACGTTAAGTTTTACAGAGGTTGGTGAGGCAGCTTCTATTTCAGCTAAGTACTCTTTTCCTTCTCCGTCAAAGATTATTATTTCGTCTCCTTTCCTTAACCTTAAAACTTTAAGAACGTGGCGGGCTTCCTGCCCGCGAAGATAAGCAACGTTACCTTTAACTTTATCGACCTTAAACCGTCGCATTACCTACTCTCCTCTTTCTCTCCTTCTTTTCTCTAACAGAAATCTTTCCTTTTGGAGTGATATCAAATAGAACATTTCCACCGCTGGTAAATCTTCCCATCAGTAGTTCATCAGTAAGCCTATCTTCAATAAGGTTCTGAATTGCCCTTCTTATTGTTCTTGCACCATATTCCTTTTTAAACTCTTTATCAACAATGTAGTCAATAAACCTATTGGTAACAAAGACTTTGAGGTTTCTGTCTTTTAGTTCTTCGTTTAGCCTGTCTATCTGCTTTCTTACAATTTCTTTTACATCTTCTCTTGTTAAAGGATGGAAAACAATGATTCCATCAAGCCTATTTATGAACTCAGGCTTGAAATGGCGCTTAACTTCCTCTAATACAAAAGACTTCATTCTTTCAAAAGATCGTTCTTCTTCCTTACCATCTTTTATTTCAAATCCTAGTCCCTTTTGAGAGGATACAAGGTGTTTTGCCCCAAGGTTTGAAGTCATTATGAGAATGGTGTTTGTGAATGAAACTGTTCTTCCAAGTCCGTCGGTAAGCCTTCCGTCCTCCATTATTTGTAGAAGAATGTTTAAAACGTCAGGATGTGCCTTTTCTACTTCGTCAAGAAGTATTACAGTATAAGGTTTACGTCTTACTGCTTCTGTAAGTTGTCCTCCTTCTTCGTATCCAACATATCCTGGAGGAGCCCCGATGAGCCTTGAAACTGTATGTTTTTCCATATATTCAGACATATCAATTCTTACCATAGCCTTTTCATCACCGAAGAGAATTTCAGCGAGAGCTTTAGCAAGTTCGGTTTTACCAACGCCTGTTGGTCCTAAGAAAAGGAATGATCCAATAGGTCTTTGGGAGTTAGCCCTAATGCCGAGTCTTGAACGTTTAATCGCTTTGGCTACTGCTTTAACAGCTTCTTCCTGTCCAACAATTCTTTTATGTAGTTCTTCTTCAAGTCTTAAAAGTTTTTCTGCTTCTTTTTCTTGTAGCTGTCTTACAGGAATTCCGGTCCAAAGGGCAACGATTTCCTCTACTCTGGATTCGTTTATTACTATTTTTTCTTCTTTCTGTTTGAGTTTTATTTCCCTCTTTAATTCCTCTAGTTCAGAAAACAAGGAAAGTTCCTGCTGTTTGTAGTAGTGAGCCCTTTCATAATCTGCCATAGCAAGAGCTTCTTCTTTCAAAGACTTCACCTTTTCAATCTCTCTTTCAAGTTTCTCAACCCTCTTATCCTTTTTACTTGCCTGAAGTTGGGCTTTTGCACCAGCTTCGTCAATAATGTCAATAGCTTTATCAGGAAGCTTTCTGTCATTTATATACCTAACAGCAAGTTTTACAGCCCTTTCAATGGCTCCATCAGTAATCTTGACATTATGAAACTCTTCAAACTTTGGTCTTAATCCTTTTAAGATTTCTATCGTGTCTTCTATTGACGGCTCCTCTACCATTACAGGCTGAAATCTTCTTTCTAGCGCTCCATCTTTTTCTATGTGCTTCCTGTACTCATCAATAGTGGTAGCACCAATTACCTGTATTTCTCCACGAGAAAGAGATGGTTTCAATATGTTTGAAGCATCCATAGAACCTTCCGCTGCTCCAGCACCAACGAGAGTATGTATTTCATCTATGAAGAGGATAACATCCTTATTGTTCTCAAGCTCTTTAACAATAGCTTTTAGCCTTTCTTCAAACTGTCCCCTATATTTCGTTCCAGCAATTAAAGACGCTAAGTCTAAAGCAACGATTCTCTTATTCTTTAACTTTTCCGGAACTTCGCCTTTAGCAATCTTTAATGCAAGTCCTTCTACTATCGCTGTTTTTCCAACTCCAGGTTCACCAATAAGAACAGGATTGTTCTTTCTTCTTCTTGCTAAGATATGTGTAACTCTTTCTATCTCCTTCTCCCTTCCTATTACAGGGTCAAGTTTCCCTTCTTCCGCAAGCTTTGTTAAGTCCCTTCCAAACTTATCAAGGTTAGGAGTGGAACTTTTCTTTACCATTCTCTTTTCCCTTGCAATACCTTTTAGAAGACTTGCAACTTCTCTTCTTAAAGTGTAGTGGTCAAGCCCATAACTTCTTAAGATTCTACCTGCAAGTCCAAGCCTTTCTTTTGCAAGAGCTATAAACAAGTGTTCTGGACCTACATACGCGTGTCCCAAGATTTTAGATTCTTCAACTGCATGCTCAAGTACTCTCCTTGCCTCAGTAGAGAAAGTAATTGTATTTACATCAACCTCAAAGCTTGCAGGTTGGATTTGTGATATGATAATCTCCTGAATTCTTGCTTTGGAAATGTTGTACTTGGAAAGTATCTGATTTGTAATTTCATCCTCTTTCAAAAGAGTTAAGAGAATATGTTCTGTTCCAAGTTTCTCACATCTTAAAGCAACTGCTTGTTCTTTTGATTTAATAATTACCTGTCTTGCTTTGTTTGTGAACCTTTCAAACATAAACGCTCCTTTAATAAGGTTTATTTAGGGTTTAAAATGCCGTCCTTTATAAAGTATACGTTGTCAGCAAACTTTTCCAGCTCTCTATTATGGGTAGCAATTAGGAAAGAAATCTTGAAGTTCCTATTTAGCTCTCTCATAAGGGCAACGACCGAAAGGGTGGTCTCTGTGTCAAGATTTCCAGTAGGTTCATCAGCAAGAACAACTTTTGGGGAATTGGCAAGAGCTCTTGCAATAGCAACTCTCTGTTTCTCACCACCGGAAATCTCAAATGGTCTGTGAGATAATCTATGTCCGAGTCCTATAACTTGCAACAACTCCTTTGCTTTGCTTTCAGCAACTTCTTTTGGAATTTTCCTTAAAAGCAATGGAACCATAACATTTTCCAAAACTGTAAGCTCGTTTATAAGGTAGTGAAACTGAAAGACGAAGCCTATTTTCTCGTTCCTAAACTTTGCAAGTTTTCTTTCTGGAAAACTAAAAATGTTCTTTCCTTCAAAGAAGACTTTACCCTTTGTCGGTTTATCAAGAGTTCCTAAAATGTGCAAAAGAGTAGATTTTCCTGAACCTGATGCACCCATAAGTAAGGAAAACTCTCCTTCCGAGAGAGAAAAGTTAACACCCTTTAAGGCTTCAACCCTTTCTCCTTCTGTCTCATAAATTTTCCAAAGATTCTTAGCTTCTAATAAAATAGTTCTTTCCATTATAATCTCCATTATGGAAAAAAGGATTTTTTACCATCCAGTAGTTGAAAAAATAGCAAGGTGTTTTTCTAAAGCTTTCTTAGTTGGTGGGTTTGTCAGGGATAGACTCTTAAACATCTTTAAGGATAGAGTAGATTTAGACATAATAACTTTTGATGATCTTAAAAAAGTTAATAACTGTATTTTAAAGACTCTTAAAGTATCCTCTTTTTCCTTTGAGAAGGAAAAAACAGTTATTACCTTCTTTGGTGAAAACTTCCGCATTGACGTTTCCAATGTAAAAGACTCCTTGGAAAAAGACCTTCTTAGTAGAGATTTTACAATAAACGCAATAGCCGTTTCTATTAATGATTTCTCCTTAACTGACCCAACAAACGGCTTAAAAGATCTAAAAAATAGAATAGTAAGACCAATCAGTAAAGAATCTATTCAGAGAGACCCTGTAAGAATAATTAGAGGCATTAGGTTTAAACATTTTCTAGGTTTTGAGTACCATCCAACCTTTATTAACTATTCACGGCTATTTTCGAAAAATCTCGAAAATAGTCCTATCGAAAGAGTAAAAGAGGAACTTGTAAAAATTTCAAATGTAGGTATTTTCTCAAAAGCACTAAAGGATTTTGACCTTGTTGGAGTTTTCGTTCCA
>JBDOLX010000049.1:4408-15572 GCA_039832905.1 Desulfurobacteriaceae bacterium
AACTTAAGGATCTAGAGAAGGTTCCTGAGAGCCCTCCCCACCAGTATAACCTAAAAAAGCACACAATCTTGTCCGTAGAATATTTGGAAACTTTCTGTCTAAAGGAAAAAGATTACATCCTACTTGAATTTTCAAAAGAAATTGGAAGCAGAGAACTATTTAAAGATTTTTCCGATTCAGATTGTCTAAAGTTAACTGCCCTTTATCATGATGTAGGCAAACCTATTACAGTTAAGGAAAAGGATGGAAGACTAACTTTCTATAACCACGACAAAGTAGGGGCTAAAATAGCAAAAGAGGCTTTTTTGCGCTTGAGATTCGGGAAAAAAGCAAGCTCTTTAGCAAGCAACGTTATAAGACATCACTTAAGACCTTTCTTTCTTTATGAACTTTATAAGGAGAAGAGGCTATCGGACAAAGCTATCTATAGGTTCTTTGAGTCAACCAGAAATTTTAGCTTTCATGTTCTACTTCACAGCGTTGCAGATTTTATGGCAACTTCTGAAGAAAATAAAATGAAAATAGATGAGTTTATAAGGTTCATTCACTACTTGCTTAAGTTCTACAGAGAAAGAATAAAAAATTTAAAGCCTTTGCTTTCCGGTAGAGAAATTATGAAAATAAAGAATTTTGACAGACCAAATGAATGTGTAGGAAAGATAAAGAAGAAACTGCTTGAACTCCAAGCTCTTGGTAAGATAAAAACGGTAGATGAAGCTGTAAAGTTCGTTAAGGGGTATTCGTGTGAAAGTTCTCGTGAAAGCTGATTGGGTAATAACAAGTTCTTTAGACGCTATAAAAAATGGATACATTGTAATTAAAAACGGCAAAGTAGATGGATACTTTGAAAAAAAACCTCTAGGAAACTTCAAAAAAGAAATTTCTTTAAAAGGAGTTCTTTTTCCTCCTTTCGTTAATGCCCATACACACTTAGAACTATCCTTAACTTCTTTTTCTGTAGATGTTTTTTCCTCATTCTTTGATTGGCTTTTATGGATAATTAAGGAAAGGATAACTTTCTCTAAAGATAAGTTAGAAATAGCAGTAAAAAAGGGATTAGAGGAATTAAAATCTTTCGGAGTGGTTTACGTTGGAGATATTTCCTCTTTTGGAATCTCGAGAAAGTTTATGAAACACGGAGTTTCGTTTTTGGAAATTATAGGAAAGGATTTAGAGATTAAGAATCTTCCCCCTCCACTGTCTATCCATTCCGTTTATTCAGTTTCTTTTGAACTTATAAAGAAGATTGCAAAAGATGCAAAAGATAGAGGCTACAAGTTTCAGATCCATCTTGGAGAAACAGTAGATGAGGAAAAGTTTGCAAGAGGAGAAGAGAATAGGTTTGAAACCCTTATCTATCCATTTCTTGGAAGAAAGAGATATGAAAAAGTTTTTACTAAAAATTTAGTGGAATACTTAAAGAAAGCTGAAGCCCTGTTTGAAAATACAATAGCCGTTCACTGTACAAATCTTTCTAGGAAGGAACTTGACACTTTAATGAAAAAGTCCTGTGGAATAGTTCTTTGTCCACGAAGCAACATATTTTTACAGGTAGGTTTTCCAAAGGTGGAACACGTAATAGATTACGACAAAGTTACTGTGGGAACAGATGGTCTAAGTTCAAACGTTTCTCTTTCCATTATAGAAGAAATAAAAGCCATTTACTACAGATTGGAAGGAAACATATCTACCAGAAAACTTTTAAAGTTAATTACCATCAATGGTGCAAAAGTTCTTGGAATAGAGGGTTATCTTGAAAAGCCAATTTTTACTTTTTGGGAAGGAGTATGTTTAGAAGACCCTTTTAACCTTATCCTTAAAGAGTCCACAAACTTTAAAGTCCTTGACTTATCGTATTTAGTTTGATTAAATAACCCTGAGTTGTTAAGACAAAAAATAAAGACAACAGGAGAAAAAATGTTCAGGAAAGTTTATGATTTTTTTAGTTCTGTAAAACTTGCCATTATCCTGCTTTTAACTCTCGCTGTAACTTCCATAATCGGAACAATAATCGAACAACAAAAAGATCCAGATCAATACTTAAGAGAGTATGGAGAGACTACTTACAAAATTTTTAAATTTTTAGGATTTACAGACGTTTATCATTCATGGTGGTACATCTTTCTTTTAACCCTCCTTGCTATTAACATTACCGTATGTTCAATAAAAAGGCTTCCAAAAATTTGGAAAGTTGTCAAAGAACCAAAGAAAATCTTCCCAGAGGGTGCAGAGAAGAATCTAAAGGTAGTTCACAGAATAACTTTAAAAGGAAACATTAATGAAATAAAAGAAGCTGTTATTCAGTCTCTCAATAGATTGCGCTACAAAACAGAAGTTTCAAAAGAGGGAAACGGAGAAGTTCACATATTTGCAGATAAGAATGTGTTTGCAAGATTGGGAGTTTACATCGTTCACTTGGGAGTTTTAATAGTTCTTGTTGGTGGACTTATCACTGCAATTTTTGGATATAGAGGATACATACTTCTTTTCAAAGGCAGTAGCTCTAACATCGTTAATTTCTTCTCAAATGAAGGAAAGGTTGTAGAACTTCCATTCATTGTAAAGTGTAATGACTTTAGGATTGACTTTTATCCATCAGGTATGCCAAAAGCTTACATATCTGACGTATCAATAATTGAAAACGGAAAAGAAGTTCTTAGAAAAAAAGTAAAAGTTAACGATCCTCTCGAATATAAAGGAATTTACTTTTATCAAGCTACCTATGGGCAGCCTGCGGGTATTTTCTTTTCCCTGTTTGACGAAAAGAGAAAACCTATTGGTGATTTTGCAGTTCCCCTGTCTCAGGCTGTAAAAGTAAAAGATGGAGTTTACTTAAGAGTGGTTGGTTTTGATCCACACACTCTTGCAATTGGAATAGAAGTTATAAGTAAGGGAAACTTAAAATCTTTAACTTTAAAACCTGTAGACTTTGCTCAAAAAATGTTTCCTGTTTATTACTTAAAAGAAGAAAAAGTCTATTTCATACTTACAAACATCATGGATGGCTTTTACACAGGACTGCAGGTTGCTAAAGATCCAGGAACTTGGATTGTATGGGTAGGTAGCACCATCTTGATAGTTGGCCTTTTTGTTGCCTTTTTCATTCCACACAGGAGAGTTTGGGCTAGGATTAAAGAAAGTAAAGAAGAAAAAGTAACTCTTGTAATTGGTGGAATAACAAATAAAGGAACAGAGGGACTTGTTAAGGAGTTGGAGGAGGTCTTAGGGGTAGTTAAGTCTTCATACTGTCCAAATACCCCTAAGGAGGAAAGAGATGATTAGTTCCGTAGCTCTTTTCAATGCAGGAATGGTTACTTTCTTTCTATCATTCCTTCTTTACACAATTCATACTTTTTCCAAAAGTTCCTGGTCAGGAAAATTTGCAACAATATCTGCTTGGCTTGGAGTTCTTGTCCAAGGAGTAGCGTTCATTGTAAGGGGAGTTGAAAAAGCACAAGTTAACATGGTTTCTGATTGGACAGCTTTTTATAAATATGCTCCCTTTACAAATATGTACGAGTCTTTAATGCTCTTTGGATGGACTGCGATACTTTTATACCTTCTCTTTGAACTAAAGTATAAAAACAAAGCTTTCGGTATGTTCGTAGTTCCTTTAGCATTAATGGGAGAACTGTCAACTCAAATTCTCGGTTTTAATCCGGAAGCCCAACCACTAGTTCCAGCCCTTCAGAGTAACTGGTTACTTTTCCACGTAGTAACAACTTTTATCGGTTATGCTGCTGCAGCTGTAAGTGCTGGAGTAGCTTATGCGTACTTTGCAAAGAGAGATGATACAACAGGTAAAGACTGGGCTATTGTTTTTGTAACAACTTGGTTCATCTTTTTCTTTGTGATTTACTCTGCTTATAGAGAAAACGTTCCTCTTTATCTTGTTGTTTCTGCTATTGTTGCTCTTGTCTTCTGTGGATTTTTATATCTTCTTAAAAGGTATGGAATTACAAAGATTTTCCCATCTATTGAAACCATGGAAAGTATAATGTACCAATCTGTAGCAGTAGGATTTGTCTTCTTGACAATTGGAATTATCCTCGGTGCAGTTTGGGCGAAATACGCATGGGGAGGATACTGGTCTTGGGATCCTAAGGAAACATGGTCTCTCATTACTTGGCTTATATACGCTGCATACCTTCATGCCCGTTACATCAAGGGACTTTCTGGAAAGCCACTAGCCTACTTCACAATAGTAGGTTTCTTAAGCGTTATATTCACTTACTACGGTGTTAACCTTATCATTCCAGGACTTCATAGTTACGCTCAATAGTTTTTACCCGGGTTTTCCCGGGTTAGTATAATTGCTCTATGAACTGCGAAGAACTTTTAAAAAAGATAAAACAAATAAAATTTTTAAGATACGTTCTGTTTGCTGTTTGTGATGCTATAAGATATGATTATCTTTTCTTTGCTGCTTCTATTGCTTACTTTACCTTAATGTCAATAATTCCTCTTTTTATATTCTTGTTCTTTCTCGGAATGATCGTTTTTCAGATAAATTTTTACGATTTCGTTCCAAAGGAGTTCATAAACTCTCCACTAAACCCCATATTTACCCAGATAGAGCAGGTTATAAACAACTCAGGTTTAGTAAGTGGAACTGCTGCTTTAGTTATGCTTTGGTTTTCACGAGGAATATTTCTTTCACTTGAGAGATCTTTCTGCGAAATTTTATGCAGGAAAAGTTCATGTAATTTTATACATAAAAACTTATTAGTTATTGCTGTTATCTTCTTTTTGTGGATTTTAATGTTCATATTTTATTCTGCTAAATACTTAATTGCCCTTTTACTTCCTCAACTACCTTTACTTTCTTTTGTTTCATCAATGCTTGTACCAATCCTCCTTTTTGCGATTTTACTAAGCATTTACTACTTTTTACTTCCTATAGAAATCCCTTTTAAGTTCATTTTAAAAACTTCCATTTTTGTCTTCTTCTTACTTACAATTGTTGAAAAGGTTCTCGTTTGGTTTATCCTCAACATTTCGAAGATAGGTATCTTTTACGGTTCATTTGCAGCCTTGATTGTCTTCCTTATATGGATCTACTACTCTGCTACCGTTATCCTTCTTGGGGTTGGAATTATAAAAGCAAAACTAATTTTGGATAAGGGGCTAAGCCATGAGAGTGGTGAGAACTATTAGAGAAATGCAGTCCATTTCAGAAACCTTGAGAAAAACCGGTAAAACCATTGGTTTTGTTCCTACTATGGGATATCTACACGAAGGACATATCAGTCTTGTGAGATGTGCTAGAGAAGAAAATGACATTGTTGTTATGAGTATTTTTGTAAATCCAACCCAATTTGGACCGAATGAAGATTTTGAAAGATATCCTAGGGATCTCGATCGAGACTCTGCAATAGCAAAGAAGGAAGGAGTTGACATTCTTTTTATACCTGACGTTCCCGAGATGTACCCACAAGATTTTTCAACTTTTGTTGAAGTTGAAGGATTAACTGAAACTCTTTGCGGGGCAAGAAGGCCAGGACATTTTAGAGGGGTAGCAACTATTGTTACAAAGCTCTTCAATATCGTCAAGCCCCATAGAGCATACTTTGGAAAGAAAGATTTCCAGCAACTCAAAGTTATTGAAAGACTTGTAAAAGATCTAAACTTTGACGTTGAAGTAGTGGGTTGTCCAATAGTTAGAGAAGAAGACGGACTTGCTAAAAGTTCTCGCAATGTTTATTTAACCCCTGAAGAACGACTCTCTGCAACTTCACTTTATAAAGCCCTGAAACTTGCTAAAAAACTCTTTGAAAGTGGAGAAACAAGTCCTCAAAGGATAAAAAAAGAAATGGAAGAATTTATCCTTTCTCATCCTCACGTTAAGAAAATAGACTATATTGAAATAGTTGATGCTAACTCTTTAAAACCCGTAAAAGTTGTGAAAAAGGGGGATCTGATAGCTTTAGCAGTTTTTGTCGGTAATGCAAGACTTATAGATAACTGGGTAGTAGGGGAAGAACTCTAAGAAAAGGAGGCAAGAATGATTTATGAAATTTCCCTCAAGACTAACGGTAGAACACAGTTTATCGACATAACAAGACAGGTTGAATCTATTGTCGTTCAGTCAGGAGTAAAAGAGGGAATTTGTGTTATTTATGTTCCTCATACAACTGCAGGAATAACAATTAATGAGAACGCAGACCCATCAGTTAAAAAAGACATAAAAACTATGCTTGATAAGTTAATTCCATGGATGGAGTCTTTTTATGAACACGCAGAAGGGAATTCCGCTGCTCACATAAAGTCTTCTTTAGTTGGATGTAACCAAACGGTAATAGTTAGAGATGGAAGACTATTACTTGGAACATGGCAAGGAATATACTTTTGTGAGTTTGATGGTCCAAGAACAAGAAAAGTTTACGTAAAAGTTATAGAAGGTTAACTGGAGCAGGCGTGTAAGCCGGGTTCTGTTTGAAGGGGTCATTTATCTAACGCGGCTTACCCGCTGGCATCGGGCGGGCAACCCTCAAACGCCAGCCTATTTAGCCTTGCTCCGGGAGGGGGTTGCCGTGCCTCTTTCCCTCGCGGGAAAGAGCGGTGGTCTCTTACACCACCGTTTCACCCTTACCACCTTATAGGTGGCGGTCTCTTTTCTGTGGCCCTTTCCGTGAGGTTACCCCCACCTGGCTTAACGCCAGCTCCCTGCCCTGTGGAGCCCGGACTTTCCTCTCTTGGGAAAACTCCCAAGAGCGACCCCTCAGCCTGCTCCAGTATAAAATTTAGGAATTTTTAAAGAAATTGTAATTACTTGCTAACTTCCCTATTTAATCTGCTTTCAACCGATTTTATTTTTTGGACCATTCTCCCGCTTTTACCTTTTCTAATATCAAACTTAACAACAGAGTAAACTCTATTACAATCCGGTTCTAAAGTTTCATATGCCTTTTTGATGATTTCTAAGGCCTCTTCTATAGTTTCTGTTTCAAATATCGTTCCCATTGGAGTGAGTTTATAGGTAACTCCACTTTCATCTACCATCTTTATTATTCTTGAAACGTACGCACTTACACTTTCTCCCTTGTCTGTAGGAAACATTGCAAACTCAACAAGAACAGACATTTCTACCTCCTTTCATAGTTTTTTCTTATCATTTAAATTAAGCTTTTCGAACGAAAGAGGAGGAAAAATGTCAAAACCAATAGGAATATGCATAGGAGAACCCTCTACAAGAGAAGTTGAATTCGTAAGCTCAAAAGCTATTCAACTTGGGGACTACGTTGAACTTGAATATGAAGGATACAAAGTCTTAGGGTTCGTTAGAGAAATAAGAAGAATAAATAAAACTTTAGCTGAAGACCTTGAACCAGAGGATATTGAACATCTAAAAAGAATTACAGGAAAAAACTCTTTCTTCAGAGGAAAAATTTCTATTTTAGGAGATGTCAATAAAAGAATGTTTGTCCCTAGAGTTCCTCCAGAACCAGGGACAGACATTTTCTTAGCTTCAAAAGAAACCTTACAAAAAGTTTTTGGTTATGACGATGGGAAAAAAATTCACTTAGGACACCTCTTAACCCGCGATGACGTTGAAGTTTTTATAGAAATAGACAAAATAGTAAGCAGACATTTAGCAATTTTGGCAATCACTGGAGGAGGAAAATCCAATACAGTATCTGTAATTTTGGAGGGACTTCTTGAAAAGGACGGAACTATCTTAGTCTTTGATATGCACGGTGAATACGTTGATTTTGGAGATAAAAGTAAGGTCAGAAAAATCGACCTAAAGCTCAATCCTTCAAGACTTAGCTACCAAGAGTTTAGACTCTTTGCAAACGTTGACGACAGTTCCTACATACAGGACAGGTATCTAAGACGTGCTTTTAGAACCGTAGTTGAAGAAATAAGGAACGGAGAAATTTCAGCAGGAGACTTTTGGAATCGATTAGAGGCAGAGTTAAAGTTATACAGGGACGACGAAGAAAACAAAGACGACAAAAAATCCATAGTTGGTGTTCTAAACAAGGTAGAAGATATGAAAGAATTCTACTCTACTCTATTTGACCCTCTAACTATTCCGATAGTAGAACAAATAGAGTTTGGGAAACTTAATGTTATAGACCTTTCTCAAGTTGATGAAAAAATAGCTGATATCATAGTTAGCCACGTTCTAAGAAACGTTCTAGAAAAAAGAAAGGAATACGTTCTTACAGAAGATAGAGGTTTGGAGTTCCCTCTTTTCATGGTACTCGAAGAAGCTCATATCTTAGCTTCTGCCACAATGAATACAAAGAGCAGGTACTGGATTTCAAGAATTGCGAGAGAAGGTAGAAAGTTTGGACTTGGACTTTGTCTTGTTACTCAAAGACCTAAAGCCCTTGATTCCAACGCCCTTTCTCAAGCGAATAACATGATAATTTTGCGCCTTGTGGAACCTGGAGATCAGCGACACGTTCAGCAAGCTTCTGAGGCTTTAAGTGCAGATCTTGTAGAACAACTACCTTCTTTAAACACCGGTGAAGCTTTAGTTATGGGGAGCATGATACCGGTCCCAGCCCTTGTAAAAATTAAACTTGCAAAATCCAAAAAAGGTGGAAACGACATAAGTGCGATAGAAAAGTGGCAAGAATACAAAGAAAGATTGTTAAGAGATAAAAAAAGACACAATGATTTTCTAGACCTTGGAGACACGGACTTCTAACTAAATGTTAGAATTTCCATAGCTTAAAGCCAAGGAGTAATTTATGGTAGAGGAAAAAAAGAGAATAGCCCTTTACTCTGTTTTGGTAAATCTCTTCCTATCTATCCTTAAGGTCGTTGCTGGAGTGATTTCTGGCTCTGCTGCCCTTGTAGCAGATGGAATTCACTCCATTGCAGACCTTGCAGCCGCTCTTTCCGTCTACGCTGGAATAGTAATAGCCAACATGAAAGTAAACAACTTCCCTTACGGTTTATACAAAGTAGAAAACATAATATCCTTAGTAAGCGCTTTTGCTATCTTCTTTGCAGGTTATGAAATAGCAAGAGATATTCTCTTTAGCCAAGAAGAAATGAAAATTACTAACCTACCAGTGGCAGTTGTTGCTATTGCTTTGACAATAATTATCACCTACCTATTCTCAAGGTTTGAAAGGAAAAAAGGGGAAGAACTTAATTCCCCAAGTTTGATAGCCGATTCTGAACACATAAAAACTGATATGCTTTCCTCAGTTATAGTTATAACTGGAATTCTTGGAAATTACTTTGGTTATCCTATCATTGAGAAGATAGCAGTTCTAATAGTTGTTTTATTTATTTTTCACTCTGGTTTTGAAATTATGCTTGAGTCTTTAAAAGTCATTTTGGACGCTTCTGTTGATAGAGAAACCTTAGAAAAAATAAGAGAAATAATGCTTTCTTATCCTTTAATTTCCAAGGTGAAATCTATCACCGGTAGAAGTTCTGGAAGCTACAAATTTATAGAGGCTGAGGTCTGTGTCTCTACTGATAGCCTCGAAAAAGCTCATAGTCTAATCCATGAAATAGAAGAAAGAATAAAAAGAGATGTACCTTTCATAGAAAAGATAATAATTCACTTTGAGCCAGAAGAAAGAAACGATGTAATTTATGCCATTCCTCTTGAAGAGGACGAAAAAACTGTTTGTGGAAGGTTTGGTGAGTGTCCTAAGATTTTGCTTCTTAAGAAAGACAAAGACGGTTTTAAAGATCTCGCCGTTCTTAGAAATCCAGCAGCTAATATGAAGTTTGGAAGGTGTATAGAGCTTGTAGAATTTTTGCTTTCAAAAGGCGTTAACTGTGTAGCAGTTAATTCTTTACCATTGGGTAAAGGAGTAATATTCGCCCTTTCTAACTATGGAATTGGAATGAAACTTATTCCCCAAAGTGACCTTACGAGTTTCTTAAAAGAACTTAAAGATGATCCTCTCTGTGAACCTCCACTTGCCGTCTGGAACAGACACGCCTGCGATGTAAAAATAGGAGGAACAGGTGAAAGCTCACGAACTCATAGAGAGGGATAAAATAGCCTCTCACCTTAATGTGGCTGTTTTTGTTGATATGCAAAATATCTACTACGGTGCAAAGAACACTTTAAAGAAAAAGGTTGACTTTAAGAAACTTCTTGAAGTTGGAGTAAGAGGAAGAAAGCTTTATAGGGCTATAGCATATTTGGTTGACTTGGAAAAGGTAAACCAAGATAGCTTTATCTATGTCCTAAGAAACTTAGGTTATGAGGTAAAACTCAAAGAACCCAAAAAATTCTATAGTTGGGACAAAATAGAATACAAAGCAGACTGGGATATGGGCATAGCTATTGATGCTATTGCAATGGCTGAAAATGGCAAAATAGATGTGGTTGTCCTAATGAGTGGAGATGGTGATTTTGTGGACCTTATCAACTTTTTAAAAGCTAAAGGAATAAAGGTAGAAGTCATCTCATTTCGTTCTATCACTGCCAAAGAACTAATTTATGCTGCAAACGAGTACATAGATCTAGGAGAAATTGGTGACTACATTGCTTTAAAGGAGTTTGACGATGAAACTAGCGGTAATACCAGCAGGAGCATTTCTTGTTAACACGCTTTTAGTTTGGGATGAAGCTTCTAAGGAAGCCATGATTGTTGACCCAGGAGATAAAGTGGCTATAGAGGAAATAGAGGATCTAGTCTCCAAAGAGGACTTAAAAGTAAAGTTTATTATCAATACTCATGAGCATCCAGACCACACTGCAGCCAACTCTTGGGCTAAGTTAAGTTTTCCTAACGCACAACTTTTAATGCACGAAGAAGCAGCAAAAAACTTAAACTTCTGGACGGAAAGTGAAGTGGGGGAACTTGCAGGAGCGGAGTATTCTCCTCAGCCGGACAACTTTTTAAAAGAAGGAGACGAGTTATCCTTAGGAAATTTAAAGTTTACTGTTTTCCATACTCCAGGACACTCACCAGGAAGCATCGTTCTTTATTCACCGCAAGATAATATTGCTATAGTTGGGGACTTAATCTTTAAAGGTAGTATTGGAAGATATGACCTACCTATGAGCGACTTTAATCTGCTTAAAAATTCCATAGTTAAGCTTCTTGGAAATCTAAACCCGGATACTGTATTAATTTCTGGACATGGTCCAAAAACAACTGTTAGAGAAGAACTTGAAAACAATCCCTTCATAAGAGAGCTTGTAAGATGACAGCTGGTACACACATACTTG
>JBDOLX010000050.1 GCA_039832905.1 Desulfurobacteriaceae bacterium
TATCTCTAACTTTTGACTATCAGGAGCTGCATTATACATACTATCATGCTCAAATGCAGCCAGTTTATCTTTTGCAGAGTCAAGAAAGCGTTCTAGATGCCAAGATAAGTGCTTTAAATGATTTTGCTTCAAAAATAGATGATCTTTATTCAGCTTTCAATTCCCTAACTTCAACAACCATTTTAGACCAGAAAAGCGTTAGTTCTTCAGATGAGACTGTTTTAACTGCAAGTATTTATGACTCAACTGAGGCTTTGGCTGGTAGTGTTTCCGTAGATGTTAAACAACTTGCAGCGAATGACGTTTGGTTATCTCAAGCTTCCTTTACCGATTTAACTTCTGCAGTAGCTACGGTTTCGGGAACGATTGAGATTTCCTATGCTGGAAACGTTGTTGCAACAATTAACTATGATACAGATACAACGGATTCTACCAATCCTTCTACTCTTCAAGAAATAGCAAGTGCGATAAATAATGCTCAAGACAAGGTTAGAGCTTCAGTTATATTTGATGGTACAGGGTATAGGCTCCTGCTTAGCGGAGTCGATACGGGAAGTTCAAATACAGTTTCTATTACTGAGACGGGAGGAGGAGATCTTTTAGACCAACTTCAAATAGGTTCCAACTATCCTTCTAGCCATGTTCAAACAGCTCAGGATGCCGTAGTTTCTGTTTACGGAACAGACATTAGTAGTTCTACAAATACATTTACCGAAGCTGTTCCAGGAATTCAGTTCACAGTGAAAGATGTAGGAACAGCAACTATTACAACTGATAAAGATTTTGAACCTTTTAAAACAGCTTTAAACGACTTTATATCTGCTTACAATTCATTAGTTGACTTTGTCCAAACAGAAGGTGGAAAAGATGGAATGCTTTCCGGGGAAACTACTCTTCAGTTTGTAAGGTCAGGGATTCTATCAAGAATGCAACCTTTGGTTAACTTAGGAATTATTGAATTTGATAAAGATACAGGACATGCAATACTTGACAGCGCTAAACTAGATGAACTTCTTCTGAACTCAGAAGATACTGTAAGACAAGCTATAAGTGATTTAAAAACATCTCTTTATGACTATCTTGTTTACCTAAAGGATCCTCAAGGTCCTATAGGAAGCAAAGAAGATAGTCTAAATAGCCAAAAGAGTTCTCTTGAGAACCAGATAGAACAAATGCAGAAACTTGTTGATGAACAGATAGAACTCTTTAGACAACAGTTAATACAGGTGCAGCTATTGCAAGAGGAAATGGATTCTATAAGGGCTAAATTGACTTCAGTATTTGGAGATACAACTCTATTACCATCATAATAAAGAGGGTACAAGATGACAGCCAATCCTTATTTGAAAATGCAAGTTGAAACAGCTTCTCCCATAGAACATGTAATTCTTCTTTACGATAAAACCATTGTTTTGCTGAAAGAAGCTGATGAGTGTATAGAGAAAAATGATGTTCCCGGAAAAGTAAATGCTATAGCTAAAGCTGATAGAATAATTAGGGTTCTAAACTCGTCTTTAGATATGGAGAATGGAGGTGAAATAGCTAAAAACTTAAGAGATCTTTACGACTTTATTCTAAATTCGCTAATAGTCGTTAACGCTAGGAACGATAGGAAACTTTTAAATGACATAATTGAAATTTTAGAAACTTTGAAGGAAGGATGGGAAGGAATAAAAAACAAAGTTTAATAGATAAGCTTGAGACCATAAGAAGCCTTATTCATAATGGAAACTTTGAAAAGGCGAGAAAGGAAATTAAAGCTCTCAATGATTCCTCCTTTATAAAACGACTTTCTAGAGAGGAAGGAAAGCTTCTTTACTCTTATATTGAAGATCTTTCAAAAATTCTAAGATCCAAAGAACAGGAACTAAAAAACGCCATTAAAAATACTAGAAAAGTTAAAAATGCGTATTTGCGATGATACTAGTAACTGGAACAGATACAGGCGTAGGAAAAACTTTTGTAACTGTATCTCTACTTAGATATCTACTTGAAAGTGGTAAAAACATATGTGGTTTAAAAATTGTTGAAACAGGATGTTCTCCAATTTGCGAAGATGCTCAGAAAATTTCTGAAGTCTGTCAAAAGGAGATAAATCCCATTTATAGTTTTAAAGCTCCGCTTGCTCCTTCCGTTGCAGAAAAACTTGAGGGGAGAAGAATATCTTTAGAAAAGATTAAGGAAAAGATAGTATCTTTTTCAAAAAATTATGAAGAAGTTTTCTTGGAAGGGGCTGGGGGAATTCTTGTTCCAATAACGGGAAAGTACACTTTTCTTGACCTTGCAAAAGAACTTTCTATGGACGTAATTGTTGTTGCACTAAATAAACTTGGAGTGATAAATCATACTCTACTTACTGTTAAAGTTTGCGAAAATGAAGGGATAAGAATAAAAGGAGTAATTTTAAATACCAAAGATTTTTTTGATGAAAGTGTGAAAACAAACTATCAAACTTTAAAGGAACTTTTATCCGTTCCTGTTTGTCTTTTCTCCTCTCCAAAAGATTCTCCAAAAGTGGTCAAAGAAATCTTAGACATCTGAACTTGAAAATTGTTTGCAATAGATTATTATTTCCAATAATAAAATAAATAAAAGCTTTAGGAGGAGTAAAATGAGAAAGCTTTTATCAACTTTAGGACTTGCTACATTAGCCACACTATCAGCTTTAAAAGGAATTGAAGCTAAGGACTTAAGGTCTTTCTTTACACCACTTCCATCACTACCTCCAATTCCAAAAGATAATCCACTAACGCCAGAAAAAGTTAAGCTTGGAAAAATGCTCTACTATGACCCAAGACTTTCAAAGAGTAAGATTATTTCTTGTAATACTTGCCATAACTTAGCACTTGGAGGGGACGATAACGTTAAATCTTCTATCGGACATGGTTGGAAAACGGGAGGAAGAAACGCTCCAACAACCCTTAATGCAGGGTTCTTAAAAGTTCAGTTCTGGGATGGTAGAGCCCCAACTTTAGAAGAACAAGCCAAAGGTCCAATTCAAGCTCACGTTGAAATGAATGCTACTCCTCAGCTTGTAGTTAAAAGATTAAAACAAATTCCTGAATATGTTGAACTTTTTAAAAAGGCCTTCCCAAACGACAAGGATCCTGTTACCTTTAAAAATGTAGCCAAGGCAATAGCAGCTTTTGAAAGAATATTGACGACTCCAAACTCACCATTTAATAGATACCTTCTTGGCGATGATAACGCATTAACTAAGGAACAAAAGGAAGGAATGAGATTATTTGTCAAGTACGGATGTATTGCCTGCCACAATGGACCTGTCCTTTCTGATGGAGAGTTTCATAAGTTTAAATGGGGTAAAGATTTAGGAAGGTATAGAGTAACCAAGAAAGAGGAAGACAAGTATAAGTTTAGAACTGCACAGCTTTTAAACGTTGCAGTTACGGCTCCATACTTCCACGATGGTTCCGTAGAAAAGCTTGAGGATGCAATTAGGATAATGGCTAAAAAAGAACTAGGAGTTACCCTATCTGATGATGAGGTTAAGAAAATTAAAGCTTTCTTAGAGTCTATGACCGGAGAAGTTCCCCTTGAAGCAAGAGTTATTCCAGTACTTCCTGCCGAAAAATAATCCTTCTTACCCCCTTCGTGGGGGTATAATTTTCCTATGAGGTACTTCATTTCAGACACCCACTTTTTTCATAGGAATATCTTAAAGCTTAATCCCCTAAAGAGAAAAGAAGGTTTTGAAGAAGCAATTCTTGAGAATTTAAAAATCACTCTAAAAGATGACGATGTCCTTTACCATTTAGGAGATTTTTCTTGGAAACTAAACGATGAGTTCTTAAAGGCATGGAAAGAAATTCCTGGAAAGAAAATTTTGGTAAAAGGGAACCATGATTTTCGAGCCCGTGAAGGAAAACTGAGGAGATTTTTTGACGAAGTTATAGAAGAATATGCAATAATAAAAATAAAAGGAAAAAGAGTTCTTCTTTCTCATTACCCTGCCTTAGATTTACGAACCTATAGATTCCCTGAAATTCAAGAGAAAATAGTCAAAGTTTACTTCAATAATAGCTGTTCCCTTCTCGTTCATGGACATGTTCACTGGAATAGATTTGGTGTTCTCTGTGGTTGCCATCTTAAGGGTATAAAGTGTAAGAATGTTAATGTAGAATTTACAGACTACAAACCAGTTTCTGAAGAGGAATTGGTGTGATAAAGCTAATAATACTTGACGTTGACGGTGTTATGACAGATGGAACTATCACTTACGATAGTGAAGGAAGAGAGTACAAAAGTTTTAATGTGAGAGACGGTTATGGAATAGTGAAGGCTTTAAAAAGTGGAATAGAGGTAGCAGTAATAACTGGAAGAAAATCGAAAATGGTTGAAATAAGGTGCAAAGAACTTGGAATAAGAGATGTTTTCCAAGGAGTAGATGACAAGCTAAGAGTTTATGAAGTTCTAAAAGAAAAACATAACGTTGAAGATTTTGAAGTAGCGGCAATGGGAGATGATATACCTGACTTACCAATTTTGAAAAAAGTAGGGCTGTCCGGTGCTCCTTCTGATGCAGTGGAGGAGATAAAAAAAAGAGTATCCTTTGTTTCCCGTTTTGGTGGCGGTAAAGGCGCAGTAAGGGAATTTATAGACTACATTTTGGAAATAAATAAAAATGAGAAGTAGGCTTTTAAAGGTAGCAATTCTCTTAGGGATAGTTTCCATCTTGCCATCTATAGTTTTAATTACACGGAGGGAGACTCCTCCGGAGAAAGTAAGCGTAAGAACAAACAAAGAACAAGTAATAGTAGACTTTACCCTTAGATCCACTGGAGATAAGAGATGGTCTTTAAGATCATCGAAAGCTACATTCATAGACGACAAAAATGTTTTCCTTACTTGTCCTCAGCTTAGAGTGTTGGACGGACAGAGCTATACAATAGAAGCAGAAAGTGCTATTTATGATGAAAGAGGAAAAAAAGTTTCATTAAATAAAGTCTTACTCTACAGCAAGAACTTTAAAGGAGAAACGGAAAACGGAACCTATTACGTGGATAAAGAAGTTTTTAAGACTACATCTTTTTGTAAAGTTGTTTTTTATCCTGATAAGGTTATAGAAGGGAAGGGATGCGAAATAGACTTGAAAAACGAAATGGTTATAATCCTATCTAATGTTAAATCCACCTTTGGAGAGGTTGTAAGATGAATTTTAACTTTCTTATAACTGTTTTCTTTTTTCTTTTTTTATCTTTTCCTTTGAAAGCGGAAGTTAGCGACAATGGAACTATTCATCTACCGGTTGTTGTTGAAGCTCAGAAACTTACATACTACAAGAAGAAACATCTAGCTATCTATGTTGGAAATGTCATAGCTCAACGAGGAGAAACAATAATGAAGGGAGACAAGCTGTTGGTTTATTTTGATAAGACTGATAAGTTTATAAAGAAAATAGAAATCATAGGTAATGTTTACATCAAAGACTCAAGAGGTGAAGGTTCCTGTGAAAAACTTTATTATTACCCTTTGGAAGGAAAAGCAGTTCTTATTGGAAATGCAAAGCTTCAGCAGGGTAAGAATATAGTAATTGGCGATAAGATAATTGCATATAAAGACGGAAGAGTTCTGGTGGAAGGTATAAAACAGAAAGTAAAAACGGTAATATTCCCAGACGATAAAAATAAAAGGGCTTTACCGAATGGAAAGAGTAATTGATTTAAACGTTTTGAGAGCTGAAGGAATAACCAAGATCTACAGTAAGAGAAAAGTTGTTGATGGTGTAAGTTTAGAGATTTTTGAAGGAGAAGTTGTTGGACTTCTTGGACCTAATGGAGCAGGAAAAACCACTACCTTTTACTGTATTGCAGGTTTAATAAAGCCAGATGGAGGAAAAATATTTCTTGGTGAGGAGGAAATAACGGACGATCCTACTTATGTAAGAGCAAGGAAAGGGATTTCTTACCTACCTCAGGAACCCTCTATCTTTAGAAAACTTACGGTAGAAGAAAATATAAAAGCTATTTTGGAAATGTACGGTCTTCCTGAAAACGAAATAAGAAGAAAAACCGATTGGCTTTTAGAAAGGTTTGGTATAGCACATCTTAAAAAACAAAAGGCGAATTCGTTGTCTGGAGGAGAAAGAAGAAGGCTTGAGATAGCAAGGGCTTTATCCATAGATCCGAAGTTTTTGCTTCTTGATGAACCTTTTGCTGGAGTAGACCCTATAGCAGTTTATGAAATTCAAGAATTAATAAAAGAATTAAAAGAAATGGGAATAGGCGTTCTAATTACAGATCATAATGTTAGGGAAACCTTAAGAATTATAGATAGGGCATACATAATAGGGCACGGAAAAGTGGTAGCTTCCGGGTCTCCCCAGGAAGTAGCAGAAAAAGAAATAGTTAGAAAGATTTATCTTGGAGACCAGTTTACTCTGTAGTTGCCTATAGTAGTAGGGTTAAAAATAGAATTCCAACAGCTATTCTGTATATTCCGAAAGGAATGAAAGTGTGAGTCTTTATAAATTTTAAAAGCCACTTTACAGAAATAAAAGCAAAGATAAATGCGGTAATAAAGCCTATTCCTAAACTTGCAAAATTCTCAACGGAGAGTTCTTTAAAGTTTTTCAAAAGTTCAAAACCGGTAGCGGCAAACATTGTCGGGATAGCAAGAAGGAAAGAAAACTCTGTTGCTGCTACTCTATTTAAACCAAGAACTAATCCTCCAATTATAGTAGCCCCTGAACGGGAAGTTCCGGGTATCATGGCTAAAGATTGAAATACTCCAATCATTATAGCTTTAAGGTAGTTTATATCTTCTGGTTTTTCTATTGTATGTTCTTTGTTCTTGTAGAGAAGTTCTATAACTATGAAGATGATTCCCCAAAATATAAGGGCAATACTCACCACAAGAGGGCTAAAGAGTTTTTCTACGTAAGAATGAAGCAAAAGTCCAAGAATTCCAGTAGGGACAAATGCTGCAATAAGTTTTTTCCAGAGAGTAAAGTCTTTTATCAGTTTATCCTTGTATATAGAAACCACCGCTAAGATCGCTCCCAGTTGGATTGCAATTTCAAACGTTTTTGTGAAAGTATCCTGCTTTATTCCCAAAATGGAAGAGACTGAGATCATATGTCCAGTAGAAGATATAGGTAAAAATTCCGTAATTCCTTCAACAATTCCCAAGATTACTGCATCAAGAATGTTCATATTTCACCCCACTATCGATACTTCAGAAATACCGTTTACGTTTTTCACCCTTATAACTCTATCGCCTACTATTTCAAGTTCAGGATCGTGAGTAACTATTATCATCTGAGGAATTTTGGTTTTCAATTTCAGAAGAAGGTCGGTTAAACTTTGACGCCTTTGGAGATCCAAGTGAATTGTAGGTTCATCAAGGATTAAAAGTTCAAAATTTTGGGCGAAATACCTTGCCATAGCAAAGCGCAAAGAAAGGGCAAAGGCTATTTGCTGTCCTCCTGAAAGATCATTTATCTCCATATGACCTTTTCCGGGAACTCCAATGCTTATACTTAAGTCTTCATCTATTTCAACTTCTCCAAACTCAAAATCAAATTCTTCAAAAAAATCTTTACAGTAAAGGGAAACTTGAGGAAGAAGAGATTTCCTAACCTTTTGCAAGAAACCTCTTTCAGGGTGAATAGAAACTACTGCAGTTTCTAAAATTCTTAAAGAATCTGAAAGCTTCGTTAAAAGTTCTAGTTCCTCTTCTCTTTTCTTAAGTTTTTCCTTATTCATTTGTAATTGTTTTTTTAAGGTTTCTAGTCTGCCGACTTCCTTTGAAATTCTCTGTGCTAAAAGGTCTACTTTTTCTTTTTGTCCTTTAAATGTTTCCTCTACTGTTAAAAATTCTTCTTCTTTAAAGTTAAGCCTATCTAAGGCATCTTTTATGCTTTTTAGTTCTTTTTCAAGTTCTATGATACTTTCTTCTTTCTTTTTCTTCTCCTCTTTATAAAATTCTAAGTTCTTTACCTCTCCAAGAATTTTGTCTAGTTCTTCCTTATCTTTTTCCAATTCTAAAAGTTTTGTATCAACTTCTTTCTTAGAAGATACGGAAAGGTTAAATTCTTTCTTTATTCTTTTTACTTCTCCTATTAGTTCTTCTACTTCTTTGTTTATTTCTCTGAGTTCTTTTGAAAGTTTCTCTTTTCTCTCTTGGCTAAAAATTTTTGAAAGGTCAGTGTATCTTCTATCTAATTCTTTTAACTCCTTTTCTAAATTGCTTTCCTTTTCCTTTAGAGTAGCTAACTCTTCCTTAAGAGACAAAAGTCTATTCTCTGCTGTTTTTAAACTTTCAGAATCAAAGACAATGCCTTTTAAAGTGTTTCTCAACTTATTTAATTCTGTCTCTAATCTTTCCTTTTCTTTCTCAAGATTTTTCTTTCTATCTTCTCGTCTTAGAAGGTTTTGTATTTTTTCCTCTAAACTTGAAAGTCTATCTTGAAGATCTCTCTTTTTCTCCTTAAGTTCTGCAATTTTTCTTGTTGATTTTTCTATTTCCTCTTTGCTTTCTTCTATAGATTTTTCTCTTTTTTCTTTGCTCATTGGAGATTTACAAACTGGACACACGGGATTCTCTGCCCTTTCCAAGATATCTATCCTGTTTTTTGCTTCCTGTATTCTATTTTCAAAGAGTGCTATTTCTTTTTGAATACTGTCTAACTCTTTTAAAATTTTCTCCTTCTCTTTAAGGACATTCTCTACTTTTCCTACTTCAGAAAGTTCTGAAAGTTCTTTATTTACTTTCTCTAGAAGTTTTTCTTTTTCTAAAAGTCTAATTGATAATTCTTGGTGTTCTTTTTCTAACTTTTTTAGTTTAGAAATTTCTGCTTCGATCTTGTCCTTTAGAGGAGTTTTCTCCATAAGTGATTCTTTCGCTTTTTTAAGTTCAGTTTCTACTTGTGGTAGCTTGCTTTCAAGTTCCTTTATTTCTTTTTCGGCGAGTAGAAGGTTGTTCAGTTCTGTTTTTAATTTCTCAGAAATCCCTTTCTTCTCCACTATCACTTCAAGTTTGGCTTTTATTTTCTTGAGAGGATCAAAAATTTTCAGTTTTTCCTGTAGTTTACTGATAGAACTTTTTAGGCTGTTTATTTCCTCTATCTTCTTATTTAAACGCTGAAGTTCTACTTTTAACCTTTTTAACTCTTCTTCAACTCTCTTTTTGGATTCTAAAAGTCTTTTAAACTCTTCTCTTTTCTGAAGGTAACTATTGAAAAGTTTTTCTTGCTTTTCCAAAAGTTC
Organism: Desulfurobacteriaceae bacterium; assembly: GCA_039832905.1. NCBI lineage: Bacteria > Pseudomonadati > Aquificota > Aquificia > Desulfurobacteriales > Desulfurobacteriaceae > Desulfurobacteriaceae bacterium. The sequence goes on from JBDOLX010000050.1 coordinate 9,228, forward strand.
TAACTCTGCTTTTTGTTCCTCTTTTAGCCTTTCCAAAATTTTTTGGAGAGATTCTGTTTCTTTTTCTAAATTTTCTGTTTCTTTCTCTAAATCCTTGAAATTTTCTTGTTTTTCAAGAAAAAGTTTTTCTATAGATTTTAACTTGTTAAAGATATTTTTCATCTTTTCATGCTTCTCTCGAATTTCATCAAGCCCTAAAAGTCTGTTGAGTATCTGCCTTTTATCCTTTCTCGCTACCTCAAAGAACCTTGAAATTTCTCCTTGAGGAACGTAAACGGTGTTTCTAAAAATTCCAGCGTCTAAGCCCAGTTCATTTTCTATAAATTCGTTAACATTTTTAATTCCAAAAGCACAAAGTCTCCCATCTTTTTCGATTTCGGCTTCGCCTTTTCTTCTTACAACAGAATACTTTCTCCTAACAGTGTAAATACTATTACGGTAAACGAAACTTAAAGATACTGACATTTTGTTGCTTTCTTTGTTAACGATTCTATAAAGGTTTTTGTTATCAAGAACAAAATCTTTTCCAAAAAGGGCAAAGAAGATCCCTCTTAGAATAGAAGTTTTCCCTGATCCGTTCTCGCCAAGAATTACGTAGGTTTCATCGTCAAAAAAAAGGTTGGTTTTCTTATGGGAAAGAAAGTTTTCAAGTTTTAATTCCCTTAACCTTATCATTTATTTTGACCTTCTCTTAGTATAACTGTAAAGCAGAAAACAACGAGGCTAACAACAGTTAACCATGAAAAAAGCATAAAAAGGAGAGAACTTCCTTTCATCCTTCAACCCTCTTTCTCTTATCTGCAAGATAGACCAAAAATCCAAAAAGTGCTAGTATGAAAAGCATAACAAAACGGGTTATCCACTCTTCAATTCCATTAGCTAAGATACGTTCTGGAAGTTTGGAGAAACACCATACAGATACAATTATCAGTAGTGCTGCAGGAGTAACGTATTTAAGGATGTAAAAGAACACCTTTGGAACTTTAAAGAGACCACCTCTGTTTATCTCTTTCCAAGCGTTTTTGTCTCCGAAAAGCCAGAAGAAAATGACAACTTCAAGGAGTGCAAAGAGGACTACAAAGAACGTTCCAGCCCAAAAATCCATCTCGTCTAACGCCTTTGGCATGAAAATAGGAATCTGCGCTACTAAGAACATGAAAACTACCGTTGCAGTTGTAGCTACTTTTCTACTTAATCCAAATTCATCTTCTAAGAAAGCAATAACTGGAACTGCTATCGCTACAGATGAGGTAGCCCCTGCAAAGAAGAGAAGGAAAAACCATAGAAACCCTATAAAGTCTCCACCTGTAAGGTTTGAAAAAATTGCAGGAAGACTTACAAAGGCTAGATTAAAACTACCACTGTTGGCTACAGCTTGGGCATTAACAATCCCGAAGAAAGCAACTGCTGCAGGAATAGCTATAGAACCGCCAAGGATAACTTCGGCAAGTTCGTTAAGAGAAGCTGCAGAAAGTCCAGAAGCAACAATATCTTCGTCTTTTTTTACATAAGAAGCATAAGTTATTATTGCTCCAAAACCAAGACTTAAAGTAAAAAATACCTGTCCTGCAGCTGCAAGCCAAACGTCAGGATTTAAAAGCTGAGAAAAGTTAGGAGTCCAAAGGAAGTCAAGTCCTTGAACTGCAGATCCGTTTGGAGTTTCTAAAAGAATAACTCTAATCATAAGAATGAAAGCAAGAATGAATAGGGTTGGCATTGCTATTTTTGCAAATTTCTCTATTCCACCGCTGATTCCCTTGTAGAGGATATAGGCGTTGAATGTAACAGTAATTAGGAAGAAGATGTATGCTATTAAAGAGGGTCTTGTGTAATTTCTCAAAAACTCTGCAAATGGCTTTAGGAACTGATCTTGTGGTAGGTTAGGATCTGGATGGGGAAGCATTCCAAGGAGTGAAAAGACTGCATAACCAAGAGTCCAAGACTCAATGTATATATAGTAACAGAGAACAACAAAAGGAATAAAAAGTCCTAAAATCCCAATGTACTTTGCTATTGGTTTTTTCCAAAGGAGAGAAAATATTGCTGGAGTTGTACCGTGTCCCTTACTTCCTCCGTATCGACCAATTGCCCACTCAGTCCACATTAAAGGTATTGCAATAACAAGCATTGCAATCATATAAGGAATCATAAAAGCTCCACCGCCGTTTTCGGCAGCTTGCGTAGGAAAACGAAGGAAATTTCCAAGTCCTACAGCATTTCCAGCCATAGCAAGGATAAGTCCTAATTTTGTACTCCACTGTTCTCTCATTCTTTTCCCCAACGAAATTTTGTATAACTTTTTGGCTTCTTATTTTAGCAAGTTTATACTTTTAGGAGGATTTGATGAAATACGTTTTTGGTCCAGTTTTCTCAAGGCGTTTAGGATTATCCCTTGGAGTAGACCTTGTTCCTTTTAAGGTCTGCAGTATGGACTGTCTTTACTGCGAAGTTGGAAGAACGACGGTGAAAACATTAGAAAGAAGAGAGTATGTTCCACTAAAAGACGTTATAGAAGAATTGAAACTATACCTTAGCCACAATCCTGAGATAGATTTCATAACATTTTCCGGCTATGGAGAACCGACTCTTTTTTCAAGACTGGGAGAACTGGTAAGCTTTTTAAAAGATAATTTTGACTATAAACTTGCACTTTTAACAAATGGAAGTCTGCTACACCAAAAAGAAGTTTTGGAAGATCTAAAGAAAATAGACTTAATTTTTCCTTCCTTAGATGCTGTAAGCAAGGAAGTTTTTGAAAAAGTAAACAGACCTTGCAAAAACCTTTCTCCGGAAGTTATAGTAGAGGGCATAAAAAAACTTGTGTCCCTTGGTAAAAAGGTTTGGATTGAAACTTTATTCGTAAAAGGAGTAAACGATTCTGAAAGAGAGATTGAGAGAATAGGGGAAGTAATACACGAAATTAAACCTGACAAATGGCAGCTAAACACCGTTGTAAGACCACCAGCTTACAACGTTTTACCTCTTTCTTTTTCTGAACTTGAGAGAATAAAAGAAAAAGTTGGCTACCCTAGAACAGAAATTGTTGTCTATAAGACTTCTAAGGAAAGTAAAGTTCAACCGGAAAAAATCCTTGAGGAAATTTATGAAATTGTTGTGAGGAGACCTTGTCCAATTGATGAAATAGCTTGTGCCCTCGGGGTTTCGGAGGTAGATGTAGAAAAGGAAATTGAAAAACTCGTTGCCAAAGGAAAAGTGGTTAAAATTCTCTTTGGTAATGTTGTTTATGTAAAAGGAGTAAAATGAGGATAGTAATATCCCTTCTATTTTTCGTTTTGTTATTTTCTAA
>JBDOLX010000051.1 GCA_039832905.1 Desulfurobacteriaceae bacterium
CTTTTACAAAAGGAGAACCTTTCACAAGAATATTTAGAGATATCTTATTGTCTTTTAAAAACTCAAGAACCTTTTCCTTCAATAAAGAGGCAGGTAAAACCCGCTCCTTACAGGGAGAAGGCGCAGGTAAAATGTTGATATCAGAAAGAACTAACTTTTCTACTTGTGTTCCTTTAATGACTGCTACGTCTTTTAGAGTAATTCTTTCACTTTCAATATTTGCTTCTGGCTTTACAAAAATCGTAGCTCCAAAAGAATTTGTAAAAAAAAATACAAAAAAAAGTAAAAGCTTAAGACTTAAGCGTTGCAACAGTTCTAAGCATTTCATCTGCTGTTATTATTCCCTTAGAGTTAATTTCATAAGCTCTTTGGGCAACGATTAGGTTAACCATTTCCTCTACAATATTCACGTTTGAAGCCTCAAGAAAACCTTGTGTAAGCTTTCCAAATCCGTCGGTATTAGGATCCCCTTCTATCGGATCACCGGAAGCTTCAGTTTTTACAAGGAGATTTCCACCAATAGCCTTTAGTCCTGCGGGATTTATAAATCTATAAAGCTTTATCGTTCCAGCTTCTTCAGTTGTCTGTTCTCCTCCTGTGTTCCTAACAACGTAAACCTCTCCATTAGGACTTATTGAAATGTTTACAACAGTTTCAGGAGCTGCTATCTGTATATTTGGAGAAAGCTTATAACCTTCCGGGGTAACTATAAAACCTTCTTCGTTAAGCTGAAAGTTTCCTGCTCTTGTGTAAGCTTCTCCTCCACCAGGAAGTTCTACCTTAAAGAATCCTGCTCCCTGAATCGCAACATCTAAAGGCTTATCTGTCTTTATGAGGCTTCCCTGAGTAAATATTTTACTAACGTCAGATACCTTTACACCAAGACCTATTTGAATTCCTGATGGAACCCTATTCTCCTCTGAACTCATTACACCAGGATCTCTAATATCTTGGTAAATTAGGTCTTCAAAGTTAGCTCTAGACTTTTTAAAACCTACTGTGTTAACGTTTGCAATATTGTTAGAAATAACATCAAGATTGGTCTGCTGAGCTTCCATTCCCGTAGCTGAAGTCCATAAAGCTCTTAACATAACATCCCCCTAAACCTTTCCTATCTCATTGCTCTTGGTGTTAAGTTCGTCAAGTCCTCTTATAAGGGTTCCATACATCTCAAACCTTCTTTGGGCGTTTATTAGTTCAACCATCTCTTTAACAGGATCTACATTTGAAGATTCTAAATATCCTTGCAGAACATCTGCAACAGAAGGTTGAGGATCTTCTGAAGACTCGTAGTAGCTGTCCCCAACAGGCTTTACAGAGTTAAAGTTAACTATTTTTAAAACTGCTACTTTTCTATTCCCTTGATATACAGTACCGTCTTTTGAGACATAAACAGACTCTTCTGGATCTAAAACTATTTCTTTATCAGTTATATCAAGTACAGGATTTCCTTTGGAATCGACAAGCCTTCCCTTAGAGTCAATAAAAAAATGCCCATTTCGTGTATAAACCTCTTTATCTTTCACTTTTACTGTAAAGAAGCCTTCACCTTTTAAAGCTAAATCCAAAGGATTATCCGTTTTTCTAAGACTCCCCTGTTCTAATATAACGTGAGTAGTTTTAAACCTCGGAAAAATCAAAAGATTATTGGCATCTCCTTTATTTTCTGGAATATGCTGAGACATCTCTTCTTCAAAAATCTTTTTAAAACCTGGAGTATTAACGTTTGCAATGTTGTTAGTAATAACATCAAGTTGTTCTATCGCCCTTTTACCCCCCGCTGCAAGGACGTAGAGAGCTTGAACAGTTAAAGCCATTACTCTTCCTCTAAGAGTTTTATTCTTTCTTCTGGAGTTATTATCTGTACTATCTTTATACCATAGTTCTCCTTTACTGTGTACAACTCTCCCTTTGCTACCAGTTTACCATTAATTTTTATATCTACCGGTTCTTGGATATACCTATCAAGTTCAACTATACTATTTGGATGGAGTTTCAAAATCTCTTCTAAGGTCAAGCTTGTGCTTCCTATTTCCACACTTATCTCTAACGGAATATCTCTCAGGAGTTTTAACTTTTCATCTCCCTCGGTTTCTGTGTCGCTACTATCACTGTCGCTAACCTTATCTGAATCTCCAGCTCCTTGTCCTTCTTGCTGTTTAAGTGCCTCTTCCCAGGCACTCATAATGTCTTCTTGGGAAGAATCACCTTCCTGTTCTTGTCCCTGTTCTTGTTGCTCCTTAAGAGCTTCTTCCCACTCCTTCGCTAGAGCTTCCTGATCTTGATTCTGATCCTGATTCTGGTTCTTTTCCTCTTCCGCCATTACTTTCCCCGTTTACGTAGTCAACTATAAGTGCAGCGAATTTCTCCTTGAGTTTACCTAACTTGGCTATAAACTTAGGTTTATCCTCTACATAAAAGGATAGCAAATCTCCCTTAGAAACGTTAAGCATAATAGTATCACCAACTTTCCACTCTAAAACTTCTCCTAGCTTTACCCTTTTTTTAGCAAGCTCCAAAGATAAACGAAGTTTTGTCTTTAAAAGTTTCTTTTCAAGGTGACTTTCCCAAACTGGATCTTTCTCTGCAAACATGTTTTCGGAAAAGATAAGTTCTTTGATAGGCATAAATAGTCCCTGCGGAAAACAGAAAAAGAAAGGAGCTTCATATCCATCTATATCCATAGAACACTCAACAACAATAACTTTTTCATTTCCTGAAACAATCCTAGCAAGAGCAGGGTTTAACTCTATTGAGCGAAGCTCTAGTTCTACAGGAAATGCATCCTGCCAAACCCTTTCAAACGTTGATAGAGAAATATCCACTAAATCCTGGATTACTCTCATTTCCAGCTTTGTAAATTCTCTACCTTCTATCTTAAAGGGTTGAGCAGGACCACCAAAAATTACGCTTATTACAACAAAAACAAGACGTGAATCCAGAACAAAAAGAAAGTTATCTTTTAGAGGTTTCATGGAAACGATACTATAACTGGCAGGCATGGGAATCTTTACCATAAAATTGTTGAAACGGGTGATATAAACCGATTCCTTCGAAATCATACTTACCTGAGGAACAAGTCTCCTTACCTCTTCTCCAAATATCTTCACCCATCTTTCAAGAAGAAGCTCTAAACCAGGAACACCACCTTTCTTTATATGTTCAAGCTGAGAAAAGTCAAAAGGTCCTACTTCCGACTTTTTCTCTTTCTCACCAGGAGAACTATCCCCCAAAAGAGCGTCTATTTCTTCTTGTGAGAGGAACTCTTCTGCCACCTATCCTCCAGCTAGATTAAACAAATTCCTCAGAACCACCTAACTCTATTTTTCCTTCTTCTGCAAGCTTTTTAATTATAGCAATAACTCTTTTCCTTGCTTTCTCTACGTCCGATTTTTTCACAGGACCAAGAGCTTCTAAATCCTCTAAAAACATCTGTGATGCACGTTTAGACATATTTGAGAGGAACTTATTAAGAATTTCTTCAGGTGCTCCTTTAAGGGCAAGAATAAGGTCATTCTTATCAACCGCTTTGAGAATTTCAATAATAGCTCTGTTATCAAGCTTGATAATGTCTTCAAATTTAAACATCCTCTCTTCAATTGCATCTGCAAGAGATGGATTTTCTTTTCTTACATCGTCCAGAAGTTCTTGGGCAACTTCTTTAGGAAGGTTGTTAACAATTTCAGCAGCTATGTCTATACCACTTAGAGTTTGCTCCTTGCCAGCTCCAACAGAAGCAAGTTCCTCTTCTAATGCATCAGTAACAATTTTGAGAGTTTTAATGGAAACCTTTTCAAGCATTGCAAGTCTTTTTATAACTTCCTCTCTTACGTTTGTAACTCCAAGTCTTTTTGGTAAGTACTGGACCACCTCTGCAGCTTTCATAGGTTTTAGTTGAGAGAGTATTATCGCTATTATTTGGGGGTGTTCTTTCTCTATAAGTTTAGCAATGAACTTTGCGTCCATTTTTTGAAGTTCATTAAATATCTCTTTACCAGATTCAGTCATTATGGTTTCTTCAAGGAGCTTTTGAAGCTTCTCAGGTGGAAGAGCTTTCTCAAGAAGTCTCTTAAGCTCTTCAGGAGCAGTTCTCAAAGGAGCAATTTCAACAAGCTCTTGATAAGCCTCTTTTAAAACAAGCTGAACCATATCTTTCTTTATGGTTCCTAAAGTCAAAATTGTTTTTGCCAATTTGTTAAGTTCATGTTCTTTTAAATTCTTAACAACGTTAACTGCTACATCCTCCGGCAAAGTCAAAACCAGTATAGCAGCCTTCTGAGCACCTGTAATTCTTTCCGTCTTCCGTTTTTCCTTCTCTTGCTTTTGTTCTTTTTCTTCCGGCATACCTTATCCCTTAAAGTTCAGTGATGCTTGTGGCTAAAGTAGAGTGCTAAAGCAAGCATTAAAACTCCTGCAGCTAAGTATAAGGTTTCAACTGGAGTATCGTACTTTATGTGTATAGCATACTTAAAGAAAGTAACAATGAGAACCATTAAAACAACTTTTGCAAGCTTTTCCTTTAGATCATCAAGAGTGTGAATTGCAAGAAGTTTTGAAGATCTTTCATCATTTTCAGCTTCATCTATTTTACTTACGAAAAGTTCATATAGACCTAAAGAGAAAATTATTAAAACGGTTGCTATGAGGTAAAGGTCAACGGCTCCTATGATTGATCCAACAAGTTTCTTATGATCTTCTGCTGAAATGTGGAAATTATTATGGAAAAGGTGTTCTACAGGTTCCAATATCTCAAAAGAAGCAACTATGAAAAGAGATAATGCTGCAAGGAGAGAAAATATTACTGCAAAGAGAACCATTAGTCTCGTTCGCCATAAAAAACCTTCAAAAACTCTTTCAATTAGCTTCATTTTCTAGATACCTCCAAATAGGGTATGTTCCACGTAGAATAAAAGTAAAGCAACAACAACTGTAACTACTGCAACCGGTGTTCCATATTTCATAAATCTGAAGAAGTCTATTTTGTACCCGTTTCTTTCTGCAATATCAGCAGTAACGATGTTAGCAGAAGCTCCAATAATTGTGAGGTTTCCACCGAGACACGCTCCAAGAGCTAACGACCACCACAGTGGATCCATTACATTTCCCATTTGGGTTTCCATACCCTTTAGAACGTAAGCCATAGACATAGTAAATGGAATATTATCTACAAATCCAGAAATAATAGCTGATGAGAACCCTACAATTAGAATCCCTTGATGGATATTATCGCCAATCTCTTTAATCAACCAATTGGCTGCTGTTTCAAACACTCCATTAACTTCTAAAGCCCCAACAACCATAAAGAGCCCCATAAAGAATATGAGAGTAGTCCACTCAACTTTTTCAAGTATCCAAGCGGGCGATAGACCACTGATTAGAGCCAAAATCGTAGCCATAAATAGAGCAATTACTCCTGGTTCCAATCCCAAATTATGTCCAACAATAAATAGAAGAATTGTTATTACAAAAATTCCAACAGATTTCTTCATTAATTTTCTATCAAGCAAAGACTCATCAACTTTACCAGATAAGATCTCTTTAAGTTCCTCAGGAGAGGCCTTTGCTTCTAAAAATCCTCCTTTAGCCATCATAAAGTGCATAACAATAAGACCAAGTATAAAGGCAATCGTAGCGTAAGGTGCTACTTCTATTAAGAAGTCATTAAAGGTTTTACCTGCAATACTTCCAATTATGATGTTTGGTGGATCTCCAATCAAAGTTGCAGTACCACCAGTGTTTGAAGCAAGAACTATAGCGATTAGGTAAGGAATAGGATTGAGTCTTAACTTTTCAGCAATGTTAATCATTACAGGTGCCATGAATAAAACCGTTGTAACGTTATCAAGGAATGCAGAGAAAACAGCGGTTAAAAGAGAAAACACCCAAAGAACCTTTGTTGGAGAACCTTTCGTAATCTTTACAGCTTTTGCAGCTACAATGTGGAAGAAACCACTTTTACCCATAACTGTAACTATGTTCATCATTCCAAAAAGGAGCAAAATAGTATTCTGGTCAATAGCTTCCCAAGCTTTTTCTGGAGTAATTACTCCTATTACCAAGACTAATGATGCTCCAACCAAAGCAGCAATAGTCCTGTGAAAGAACTTCTCAAGAAGTATCATCGCGTAAGTGGCTACAAATAGTAAGATGGAAAGTTCAGCAAGCTGAGTTTGTGTTAGGTGAATGTTTAAGGCTTGTAACAGTCCTCCCACTGTTTCGTGGCCACTTTCCATTCCGTGTCCCATCACTCCTCCCATGCCCTTAGTAAATCTTTAGCTGCACTTAAACTTCCTTCAGTAACCTTCCCAGAAATCATTATAGCAATTTCTTTTTCAATTTCATCTTTGCAAATCTCCTTTACATTCACTATCCCAGTCTTTTCTTTTTCTACTTTGAAGACTTTATCGGCTACTGCTACAACTTGTGGAGAATGGCTTACAGCAACTACTTGAAGTCTTTTAGAGATTTCTTTCAATTTTTTAGCAACCATTGAAAGAACTTTCCCAGACATACCGGTATCTATCTCATCAAAGATAGTTGTTCTCTTATTTTCTCCAATCAAGCTTAAAACAGAGAGAAGAAACCTTGAAAATTCACCTCCTGAAATAGATTTATCTAAAGGTGAAAGAGGAAGCTTTGGATTTCCAGAAAAGAGAAATAGAACGGAATCTATGCCAGTAGGGCTGAAGTCTTCCAGTTTTGAAAACTCTATTTCAAACCTTGCAGAGTCCATTCCAAGCTGAGAAAAGGAGAAAGCTAGATATTCTTTTAGTTTCTCGGCCCCTTTCTTTCTACGATCCGAAATCTCTAAAGCAAGCTTTTCAAGTTTCTTTTCTAATATTTTCTTTTCTCTTTTTAATTTTTCTATTTCAAAGTCAAGATTTTCCAAAGTTTCTAGTCTTTTTTTAGCTTCTAGCAAAAACTTTTGTATATCTTCATAAGAACTGCCCTACTTTCTCTTAAGCTTTTCTATCTCGTAAAGTCGGCTTTCAATTTCCTCTAAAGAAATTTCCTCTTCTGGAACTTGAAAACCTTCTTCTATTTCAGTGTAAACGCTTTCTATTTCATAGTAGATATTATTCAGCTTCTCTAAAAGGTCTTCTCTATGTTCTAAACGTTCAAGCTCCCTTATCAAAGCCCCAAGCCTTTCAAGGACAGAAAACTCTCCCTCATAGAGAGAAACTTTTGCAAACTCCTTAAACGCCTTTATTTTCTCAGCGTTAGAAACCAGTTCCTTTAGCTTTAAAAGTTCTTCTTCTTCTTCTGGAGAAAAATTTACTGCTTCTATTTCTTCGACTTGAAAACGTAGAATGTCAATTTCCCTATTCTTTGACTGTTCTTCCAGCATCAGTTTTTCAAGTTCTTCCTTTTTCTTCTGATATTCAGAATAAAGTTTTTTATACTCTTCAAGTAACCCTTTAGTTCCAGAAAAAAAGTCAAGAAGCTCAAGCTGATATGAAGGTTTCAAAAGTTCTATTGATTGTCTTTGGGACTGAAAAGCCAAAAGCTCTGAAATTTTTTCCTCTACAATTTTTTGAGGGACTCTCATGCCGTTTAGGAAATACCTTGAACGTCCCCCTTTCATTTCTCTTCTTATAAAGACTTCCTCATCGCCTAGCCTAAATACAGCTTCAACGAAAGTCCCATCAGTTGCAAATTTTGCTTTCTCTCCTTTAAGAAAATTTATAGAGGAAAGGAGCAAGGACTTTCCTGCTCCAGTTTCTCCAATTATAACGTTAAGACCTTTTGAGAATAGAAGTTCTGCCGAAATACCACCAAAGGAAAAAAGTCTTAACTCCTCTATCATAGTTTAAGCTTTTAAGAAGTTATCTATCTCCTTGAGAAGTTCTATCCTTCCTTCTCTAGTTTTTGCCGAGAAAGGAATTATTTTAAGGCTTTCATCCTTAAATCCTTCTTCTATTCTCTTTTTAAGTTTCTGCCTTTCTGAAGTTTTTAACTTATCCACTTTGGTAGCAACTACTACGTAAGGAATACCATAAAAATCTAACCAGTCCTTCATTTGCATATCTTTCTCTGTAGGTCCTATCCTACTATCAACAAGAAGAAAGATACCTTTCAGAGTATCCCTACTCTTGAGATACGTTTCTATTAACTCTCTCCACCTCTTTTGCTCTTTTAAAGGGACTTTCGCAAAGCCGTATCCAGGTAAGTCAACCATAAAAAACTTATCATTAACAAGAAAGAAGTTTATGGAACGAGTCTTTCCTGGTTCAGAGCTGACTTTGGCAAGTTTAAAATTGTTTGCGAGAGTGTTCAAAAGAGAAGACTTACCAACGTTTGACCTACCGACAAAAGCAACTTCCCTATACGGGGTTTGAGGTAAGTCTTCTGGAACATAGACAGTTTTATAAAGCTTTACTTTCCTTATCCTCATCACTTCTCGCTTAAAAGTTCCTCAACTGCTTTTTCAAAAAGGTAATCGTATTGAGGAGTATATCCAACGTTAAAGTATCTAATATAACCTTCCTTATCTATAATGAAAGTTTGAGGAATTGCATCGGTTTCTGTAATGTAGGCGTATTGATACCAAGTATTTTCATCAGGAATAACAACCGGATAGGATATTTTCATTTCCTTCACAAAACTTTTAAGTTCAGATGGAGACTTCCCAATATAATCAACACACAAACCTATAACTTCTATTTTTCCATTGTACTTCTTGTAAAGATTCTCAAGGAAAGGCATCTCTGCTTTACAAGGATCACAGAAGGTACCGAAAAACTGCAATATTACAACTTTCCCTTTAAAGTCTGAAAGTTTAATATTTTTCCCATCTACACTTTTAAAAGAAAAGTCGTGAGCTTTTAACCCTACTGTTTCATTTGAAGAACTCTCAGCTACTTTCTGAGGACCCTGAGCTTTCTCTTTTCCACATCCAATAAAAGAAACGAGAGAAAAAATTAAAGCAGCAGCTAGGAGTTTCCTCATCTTATCCTTCCTTTTCCTCAAGGTATTTTGTAGCAGACATTGCAGCAACAGCTCCATCAGCAGCAGCTGTTACGACCTGCTTTAAAGGTTTATGTCTTACATCTCCAGCAGCAAATAGTCCTGGGGTTTTTGTTTTCATTTCTTCATCAGTAATAATGAAGCCCTGATCTGTCGTATCAACAAGGTGAGCAACAGGCGCAACGTTAGGCTCATTACCAATAAAGATAAATACTCCGTCAACTTTTAACTCAGAGAGTTCTTGAGTTTGAGTGTCCTGTAGTGTAAGAGATTCAACAAACTGCGTACCGTTGATGGAAACCACCACTTTATTAAGAACTGGTTCTATTTTCTCGTTATTCTTTACTCTATCCTGAATAATTTTTACAGCTCTAAACTTATCTCTTCTGTGGATGAGGTAAACCTTTTTAGCAAACTTTGTTAGGTACAAAGCTTCTTCAAGAGCAGAATCTCCACCACCAACAACAGCCACTATCCTGTCCTTAAAGAAAGCTCCATCGCAAACTGCACAGTAGGAAACACCTCTTCCGATAAACTCATTTTCACCTTTAACGTTTAATTTCCTTGGAGTAGAACCAGCAGCCCAGATTAACGTTTTACCTTTAATTTCTTCACTTTCTGTTTTAATGACAAAAAGATCCCCTTCAACCTCTACACCTGAGACTACTTTTCCACTTTCTATAACAGCTCCAAACTTTTCAGCATGTGCTTTAAATTTCTCAGAAAGTTCAAAACCTGTAATACCATCAAGAAAACCTGGATAGTTTTCTATCGCTTCTGTAATAAGAAGTTGCCCTCCTGGCATCATCTGATCAAGTATCAAGGTCTCAAGCTGTGAACGACCGGCATAAATGCCGGCAGCCAGTCCTGCAGGACCAGCCCCAACAATAATAACATCCCAAACTTTCATTGATTACTCCCCTAAAACTCTCTCAATCATACTTTCAAAAACAGCTTTTGGTTGAAGTCCTACCTTAACGTCAGCCACATCTCCGTTTACAAAGAGCATAACTGTTGGAATTCCTCTAATACCGTACTGCATAGCAAGCATTGGAAGTTCATCTGTGTTTACTTTAAAAACTTTTATCTTCCCTGCATACTCCTCAGCAAGTTCATCAATCGTTGGAGCAAGCATTCTACAAGGTCCACACCAAGGTGCCCAAAAATCTACAAGAACTGGCACATCAGAAGCCAAAACTTCCCTTTCAAACTCTTCCATAGATTTAATTTCTTGAGCCATACTAACCCTCCTCTGATAAAAGTTTGATTATTTCTACAACCCTAGGATTTTCCACTTTATAACAAGTTTTTACTCCATCCTTTCTGAAAGAAATAATTCCTGCGTTTTTCAAGATATTAATATGCTGAGAGACTGTTGGTTGGGGAATTCCAAGCTTCTGCCAAATTTCCTTTACACACTTTTCGCCGTCAGAAAGATACTTAACAATCTTAACTCTTGTAGGATGTCCAAGAGCTTTTAGTATCTCAGCTACCCTCTCGCAATCCGTCACGCTAAATTTCCCTCCTCAGAATTTATAGTGAATTGTATCATAATTAATATATGATTATGCCAGCATAACCTACTACTTGGGAGTAATCACCATTTACATCTCCAGAAGTTCTATACATAACAAGCTCTGCACTTTTTGCCCCGAGAAGCTTAGCAGCAATAATTCCAACTGTTGCAGGAATAACTCCACACATAGAAATGTTGTAGTTTAAAACTCTACTGTAAAGCTCTTTCTCATTAAGCTCCAAGATTGCTTCTATAGCTAAAGAATCCTTTTCTTTTGCCTCCTCTTGAGAGACATAATGTGAAAAGTCTGTACTTATAACTATTAAAGCATCCCTATTCTTAACGGCTTTTGCAAGGACTTCTCCAGCTACTAAACAGTCCTCAAAAGAGATATACTGATAAACTATAGGAACAATGGATAAGTCTTCACGAAAGTTTGAACAGTATTGTAAAAAGGGAACTTGAACCTCTAAGGAATGCTCGTATATGTGAGCATCGGTATTAATTGAAAAGGGATTGTTTTCTGATAGATAAGAGGTTATTTCTTCATTTACCGGAACTTCACCTAAGGGCGTTAACCAGAAACCTCCAGGATATACAGAAACTGGATCCCCCAGTCCTGTATGATTTGGTCCCATGATAACGTTTAAAGGAGGAATTTCCACTCTACTATAAGTTTCCCCTGCAACTTTTCCAGAGAAAATGTACCCTGCATGAGGAACAACAATTGCCTTTGCCTTAACCCTCAAGGTATCTTTTCGGCAAAAGGAATCTAAATACATTAAAAGTTCATCCTTTGTTCCTGGATAGAACTGTCCTGCTGCCGCCGGATATCTAACCATTTCCTCCCTCCAAGCAAAACTTCAATTTTTAAACTATATTTACCCTTGACAAATTTCAAAAGAGGTACGGCGATGAAAAGGATTATGTTTAAATCAAAAATCCATAGAGCTACTGTAACAGGTGCCGACCTTAACTATGAAGGTAGTATTACAATAGACTCAGAACTTTTAAAGCTATCAGATATTCTTCCTTACGAGAAAGTTGATATTTATAACATCACAAACGGCGAAAGGTTTTCTACATACGTGATACCAGGCGAACCTGGAAGTGGAGAAATATGTCTTAACGGGGCTGCAGCAAGAAAGGTACAAAAAGGGGATAAAGTAATAATTGTTTCCTACTGTGAAGTTGATGAGGAGGAATTAAAAGACTTTTCTCCAATTGTGGTTTTAGTAGATGAAGAAAACAAACCTATGAAGATAACACGAACAAGCGGTCAAACACTAGAGTTTTAAAAAATTGTGAAGAAGAAAGAGGAGGAAAAGAGAATTCCTCCTTCCTTATCTTTCTATTTCTCCTTTAATAAACTTCTCAACGAGCTCTTTCGCCTTCCAATCAGGATATTGAATTGGTGGATGTTTCATAGTGTAAGCAGAAATTGAGTAGAGAGGTCCACCTATACCCCTATCAAGGGCAAGTTTTGCACATCTTATAGCATCTATAGCAGAGCCAGCACTGTTTGGAGAATCTTCAACAGAAAGTTTTAACTCTATGTACATAGGAACATCACCAAACAGTCTTCCTTCAAGCCTTATGTATGCAATCTTGTTATCTTTAAGCCAAGGAACGTAATCACTTGGTCCAATATGAATATTGTTATCCTCTATCTCGTACGGAATTAAGGATCTTACAGCTTCTGTCTTTGATACTTTCTTTGTCTTTAATCTTTTCCTTTCAAGCATGTTTAGGAAATCAGTGTTCCCTCCAAAGTTCAACTGATAAGTCCTATCTATTGGAACTCCTCTATCACTCATTAAGGTGGCAAGGACTCTGTGAGTAATTGTAGCTCCAACCTGAGATTTTATGTCATCTCCTACAATTGGTATTCCTTTTTCTTTAAACTTTCTAGCCCACTCTTCGTCAGATGCTATAAAAACGGGAATACAGTTCACAAAAGCACAACCGGCTTCAAGGGCACACTGTGCGTAAAACCTTGTAGCTTCCTCTGAACCTACCGGTAGATAGTTAACGACAACCTCTGCTCCACTTTCCTTTAAAACTTTTACAACATCAACAGGTTCTTTATCTGCAGGAACAAATCGTTGGTCTTCCGGATAATCAAGCATATGCTCAGCAAAACCATCCATAATAGGTCCCATCTGAACTTCAACACCCATCTTAGGAACGTCCTTACAGAAAACAGTCGTGCAGTTAGGTTTTTCAAAGATAGCTTCACTCACATCTTTACCTACTTTTCTCGCATCTATATCAAACGCTGCAACAACCTCTATATCCCAAGGTTTATAACCACCAATATCGTAATGCATTAAACCTGCAATTTCTTCTTCTTTTTTTCCTTGATAGTAATAAATCCCCTGTACTAAGGAACTTGCACAGTTTCCAACCCCAACTATTGCTAACTTTACTCTTTTAGACATCTATTCTCCTCCCTTTTTATACTTATCAGCAAGATGCTTAAACTCTTTTATTTTACCACCGATATCTTCAAGAATTTTTACCATTTCATCCACTATCTTAGGATAGTTTTCTGCCAAACTCTCTACAATCTCCTGTATTATCTTCTCCCTTTCTTCTTCTGAAAGGTAATGCTTGTTCTTTAAAGCATCTTCTATTAAAGCCATTTCAAGAAGTCCTAAGGTTAAAAGTAAAGGGTTTAGATTCTCCGCCTTAAACCTTTGCCTTAAGAAACTGTTTATCTGATCATAATTACTGTCTGGACGGTACTTAGAAATTTCTAAGTTAATCCAAAGATCAACTCCCCTGTATGCTAATCCTTTTATAGCTCTTTCATCTATATTCATCCTATTTCTCCATTTCCATAAGTTTAGCTTTTGCTATTCCAGCTTCTGGAGTATTTGGATATTTATCTATAACTTCCTGAAGAGTTTCTTTAGCTTTTTCTATTTCACCTAATCCTTTATAGCAAAGGGCAAGTTTCAAAAGAGCAGCAGGAACTTTGTTTGCATCAGGGTACCTATCTATAACCTGTTTAAAGTAACTAGCTGCCGTTTCATAGTCGTTATGGGAATAGTAGATTTCCCCTATCCAGTAAAGGGCATTATCTGCCAACGGACTATCAGGGTACTCCTTAACAAGACGGTCAAAGATTTGTTTAGCAGTTTCTAAATCTCCCGACTCCATCGCGTTAAAAGCTTGCTTGTAAAGATCCTTATCTGAAACTTGAACAACTTCTCGTGGTTCTGAAACTTCCTCAGTTGTAGTAGTAGTTACCGTAGGCTTAAGTGTTACCAAAGGAGAAACAGTTATTGTAGATACTACATTCTTTACCTCTTCCAACTCTGTGGACAAACTATCTACTTTCCTCTTTAATTCAAAAGTTTCCTGTTCATCTTTTGCTACCTTGTCTTCAAGTTTTGCTACCCTTTCCTCTACGGAAGATATCTTTTTCTCGTTCATATTCGCTTGTACCTTGAGAACATCTATCTCTTTTTTGAGCTCTGCTATCTGAGCTTTTAATAGTCCCGTATCCTGAGAACAACCAACAATTAAGAAAGATAAGGGAATTATCAATAACTTTTTCATCAATTCCCCCCAAAGTCTAAATTTTTCACCCCTAGTTCCTCCTCACATTCAGTTACAAGTTCATTTATAAGTTCATCAACGTGATACATCCTGTTAACTTTTCCAACGTTGCTACCAGAGAATACAAGTCCATCTACAACGTCTCCTGCTGCAGATTTTAAAAGAGCTTCTGCTATGCAGTAAATAGAATCAGGACCTACACAGGTTTTTAAACAATTGTAAGGACAACCATGAGGAATTCTTCCTTCTTTTTCCAATCTTTCTGTAAATGGATTTCTTACTGCATGGGCTGGCATGCCAACGGGACTTTTTATGTAAATAGAATCTTCTGGTTTTGCCTGTATTATGTAATCCTTAAATCCTTGTGCTACATCACATTCATAGGTAGCAATAAATCTTGTTGCTAGTTGAACACCCTTAGCCCCCATTTCAAAAGCTTTAGCCATGTCCTTCCCATCAAATATGCCACCTGCAGCTATTACAGGAATGTTTTTAACAGCTTTAACAATATCCGGTAAAACTTTCCACAAGTTATCCATAGTTCCAAGATGACCACCGGCTTCTCCACTTTCAACGATTATTGCTGCTGCTCCAAGCCTTTCTGAAAGGACTGCTCCTTTTGGAGTAGCAACTATTTCAATAAGTGGAACATCAAAAAGATTACAGATCTTAAAAACATCTTTCCCAAAACCTGCTCCTTGAATAATTACATCTGCTCCTGCATCAATAGCTGTCATCAAGAGTTCGTAAAAGTGGGTAAGAGCGTACATAATGTTAACGCCAATAATTCCATTTGGAGCGAGCTCTTTTGCTTTCCTTATCTCCTCTGCAAGTTCCCAAGCATAGTGATAAGGCTTTAAACCTAGTTTTTCTACTTCTATTCCTTTACAGGTGGTTTTCTTTGGCTTTGACCTATCCTTTTCGTGAAGAAGAACTGCAGAAATTACTCCAATACCTCCCGCATTCGCAACAGCAGCAGCAAGTTTATGAAGGGAGACTTTTGATCCCATCCCGCCTTGAATGATTGGATATTTGGACTTTAAGTTTTTGATCTGTAGCTGTGGCAACCTGCTCATTTAGTACTCCCTTAACATTTTTTTTATAAGCTCGATATCTTCTGAGCTCATAATTTTAAACCCTTCTTTTTCTAAGAGGGCAGCAGTAACTCCCATTCCCTCTTTTAAAGAATCTTCCTCGAATCTATAAATTTTTTTTACACCACAAGAAGGACTTTTTTCTTTTAGTATACACGCTTTAATCTTTCCTTTCAAAAGTTTTGCCAACTTCAATGTCTCTTTTGCTCCTCTTAGAAAATTCTCTGTTACATCCAATCTTTCTCCAACAACTGTAAAAACTTTTCCCTCTCCCTTCAAAACACTTCTTCCATCCTTACCAAAGATTTTTGCTGGAGGTCTTGGTGTTGGTAGTCCTCCAAGCTGTTCAGGACATACAGGTATAACCTTTCCTTCTTTAAAAGCTTTTACCAAAATATCACACTCATTATTCTTACCGTTATACTTACAGTTAATTCCAACAAGACAAGCACTTACTAGAAAAAGTTTACCCATCCTTTACAACCACCATGTGGTAAGGTTCAGATGCTATTCTTTCTGCTACTTCCTTTAGTTTAGACACAGAAACCGAATCTATAAGTTCAAGAATTTCCTTATCAAAAGAAGCTTTTTTACCCATTACTTCCCAGAAACCAAGATACCAAGATTTTTTCATTCTCGTTTCGTGGTCAAGTCCAAAGTTACCTTTAAAAAACTCTTTCGCTCTCTTCACACTCTCAGGAGTTATAAACTTTACAAGGTTTTCTTTTAATTCTATTAGAGCTTTTTTGACCTCCTCTTCCTTTTCTTTTGAAGTTCCAATATAGAAGAAAAGTCTTCCTGCACACTTTCTTGATGGAAAAAGAGAACCTGTCGAGTATGCAAACCCTCTTTTCTCCCTTAGCTCTTGAAAAAGAACAGACCCTATACCTTCTCCAAGCAAAGTATTTAAGAGTTTATAGGCAGCATAATCTTTACCAAAAACTGACGGAGCATTAACAGCAATCATAATAAAGCTTTGATGTGAACCTTCCCTCTTTACAGTAACCTCTCGGTTAGACTCTATCTTTTTTTCAAAGTTCAAACTTTCCTTTTTCTCCTTTGTCTCCAAGTTCTCTAAAAATTCAACTATTTTTTCTTTTTCCTTTTTGTTTAGTTTTCCACTAAACGAAAAGACAGTCCCCTTTAGTAAAAAAAGATTTTTAAACCAACTTTTAACATCTTCAAGGTTTATGTTTTTTACACTTTCTTCTGTTCCATACGCTAAAGCTTCGTAAGGTGTTCCTCCATAGGTCAAAAAGGTCATCCTTTCAAAAGCAAGGGCAAAAGGATTTTCCTTCCTCGACCTAATTGCTGCTAAAAGAGTTTCTTTCTCAACGGAAAAACTATCTTCCACAAAGCCAGGAGCTTCTAAAACTTCCTTAAAAAGCTCTAAATATTTATCCAACCCTTCAGGAACAATCTGAAACCTTACATTTAGGTAATCGTTAGAAACATCAGGAACAAAAGGTGTTCCGTAAACTTCCTGTATCTTAGAAAATTCCAGTGTGTTTCTTTTTAAACTCCTCTTAAAAGCAGTTTTCAAGGAAAGAGAAGTTATTCCTGCTTTTTCTACCGGTTCAAAAGCACTTCCTCTTGGAACAAAAACGCTACATGCCAAAATATTTACCCCTTTTAGCTGACTAAAAATTACCTTTAGACCATTTCGAAGTTCTAAAACTTCCATCAAAAATCCTCTAAAGCAGGAACTACTGGTAGTTTTGTGTAATCAGCATCTTTTACGATAACTTTTCTACCCTGAATCTCTATTCTACCGTCAACAAACCACTTAACGGCTTGTGGATAGATTTTATGTTCAAGTCTTAGTATTTTTTCCGACAAGGTTTCTTTAGTGTCATTGGGAGAAACAGGAACAGCCGCCTGAATTATTATAGGACCAGTATCTACTCCATTATCTACAAAATGGACAGTTGCCCCTGAAACTTTTACCCCAAACTTTAAAGCCTTTTCGTGAGGTTTTAGCCCGGGAAAAGAAGGTAAAAGAGTAGGATGGATATTCATTATTTTATTTTGAAAATTATCAACAAAAATTTTAGAAACCACCTTTTTGTATCCAGCCAAACATACAAGTTCCACGTCAAGATATTTCAATATAGACACAACTTTTCTGTCGTAATCCTCCCTTGAAGGAAAACTATAAGGGTCTACGTATATCCAGTTAATGCCTAGTTTCTCAGCCCTATCTATAGCCTCTATGTTTTTCCTATCAATTATAAGAACAGCAACTTTAGCATCTATCTTTCCGTCAATACATGCTTTTGCAATTGCTTCAAAGTTCGTTCCTCTTCCAGAAGCTAAAACAGCAATATTCATCATACAATTACCACCTTACCAGAACCTTCCCTTATCTCCCCTATAACGTAAACGGTTTCTCCTTCTCTTTCTAAAATCTCCTTGGCTTTGTCAACATTTTCCTTGGATACGACAAGACACAAACCTATTCCCATATTGAAAGTCTTAAACATCTCATTCTCTTCTACGTTCCCCTTCTCCTGAATGAACTTAAAGATAGGTAGCACTTTCCACGTTCCTTTCTTTACTACAGCATCAACGTTCTTTGGCAAAATTCTTACTAAGTTTCCAGGTATTCCTCCTCCAGTAATATGAGCAATTCCCTTAACTTCAACTTCTTCTAAGAGTTTAAGAATCGGTTTTACATAAATCTTTGTAGGAGTTAAAAGAACTTCGTAAACTTTCCCGTTAAGTTCCTCAACAAAGCCATCCACTTTTAGCTTCAAAATTTCAAAGAAAAGTTTTCTAACAAGTGAATAACCATTACTGTGAATACCACTTGAAGCAAGACCTAAAATAACATCTCCAGGTTTTACCTTTTCTCCTGTTATGAACTTTTCTTTATCAACAATTCCAACAACAAAACCTGCAAGGTCATATTCTCCATCATCATAAAAATCTGGCATTTCTGCCGTTTCACCACCTATTAAAGCACACCCAGCAATCTCACATCCTTTGGCAATTCCTTTTATTACAGTTGCTGCTGTTTCTACAGAAAGTTTCCCGGTAGCAAAGTAATCAAGAAAGAATAAAGGTCTTGCCCCTACCGTAAGGATATCGTTAACGCACATTGCAACAAGGTCTATACCAACCGTATCATGAACATCGGCCATCTGTGCTACTTTTAGCTTAGTTCCGACTCCATCTGTTCCAGAAACAAGAACTGGTTCTTTAAATCCTTGTGGAATAAGGTATCCAGCCCCAAAGCCACCTATTCCAGCAAGAACATTTTCATCAAAAGTTTTTTTCGCAAAAGGTTTAATCAAATCAACAAGCTTCTCTCCAGCTTCTATATCCACCCCTGAATCTTTGTAGGTAAGACCTCTCTTCTCCATGAAACTTCTCCTTTAGTCGTAGTTAAATTCTCCGTCAAAGTAGATAGGAACTTCAAAGGCAAAGTGTTTCCTTGTCCAGCCCTTACTTTCTCCAAGTTCTCTTTCTATATGTTCTTCAAATCCTTTAACCCTTGAGTCAAGAGCATCTGCAAAAGCTAAAGTCACGGCTTCAAGAGTTTTTGGTTTCTTCGGGGAACCGTGCTCATACTCACCGTGGTGGGCCAAAATACAATGAAGAAGCTTTACCTTTAAATCCTTTGGAAAGCCTTCTATTTTGTCTATTGCTTTTGATACAAGTTCACAGCTTATGTAAAGATGTCCAAGGAGAATTCCTTCAGTTGTCCTTAAAATAGAAACATCAACATCGTATTCGTAGACTTTTCCAACATCGTGAAGGATTGCAGCAGAAATCAGTAGGTCTCTATCTATACTTTTATACCTTTTGGCAACGGTTTCACAAACTTCAACTACCCCCAAGGTGTGCTCCAAAAGTCCACCAATACAGGCATGGTGAATCGTCTTCCCTGCCGGAGTTTTTAAGAACTTCTCAACAAACTCATTATCATAAAAGAAATTCTCTAAAAGCTTTTTTAGGTATGGGTTCTGAATACTTTCTATAATCTCCAAAAGCTTTTCAAACTGTTCATCTATATCAAAGCGGCTTTCGGATATAAACTTTTTCGAATTAAATTCTCCAGACTCGGCTATTCTAACTTCTTTAAGTTTTGGTTGAACGTTTCCTTGAAATATTTCAACATGTCCTGAAACAAAAACAACATCTCCCTTCTTGAAAACTGTAAGGTCTGCATCTTTTGGAGGTTTCCACCAAAGGGCAGTTAAAGCTCCTGTTTTGTCTGATAGAACTACCCTTAAGTAAGGTTCTCCCGTTCTGTGTCTTTTAATTTCAACATGTTCTACCACGTAATATCCTTGGAACTCGGTTCCTACCGGTAAACTCAGGAGGTCTCTTACGTAGACGTCCACTTTTTCTCCTTATTGTTTTTTTCGTAAGGGAATTATAACCCTACTTTCAGGAGAAAATCACGGGACACATCAAGGACTGGATTTATGAAGATACCAAGAACAATCAATATAACAGCCATTATAGATAAGGGGATTACTATAAATTTCTTAGATGAAAGATTATTTATTGGTTCTTTCAAAGTAGGTTCCTCTAAATACATCTGTTTAGCAATCCATATATAGTAAGCAACAGAGAAAGCACTATTTAAAAGACCAATCAGTGCAAGCCAAACCATTCCGGCATCGACTGCTGCAGCAAATACAAAAACTTTACTGATAAACCCTGCCATTGGAGGGACACCTGCTAAAGAAAGGAGAAATATTAAAAACAAAGCTGCCAAAATGGGTTCCCTTTTCCCAAGTCCTTTGTAGTCATCCATTGTCCTTGCACCCCAAACGTAAAGAAAAACAGCAAAACACAAGAAAGCTGCTGTTTTCATGAAAATGTAAGCTACTGAGTGATAGACAATACCCGTTACACTTAGAGGAACAGATAAAGCAGCAAAGGCTATAAGTGTATAGCCTGTATGGGCAACTGAGGAGTAAGCTAAAATTCTTGAAACCCTTTTCTGAGCAAGGGCTAAGAGGTTACCAACCGTCATCGTAATAGCTGCAAGAAGCGCAAAGATAAAAGTCAAATTGTTAGAAATTGCTGGAAGAGCTTCATAAATAACTCTCATAAGAGCTATAAAAGCTGCACTCTTTGATATACCTGTAAGAAGAGCTACCACTCCAGGGCAAGCTCCATCGTAAACATCCGGTCCCCAAAAATGGAAAGGAAAAACAGTAAGCTTAAATCCAAAACCTGCTAAAATAAAAATAGCTGCTAAAAGTATTAAAGGATCCTTAAACAAGTTGTTTGCTAGTACCTCAAAGTTAAAGCTTCCTGTAATTGCATAAAGTAGGGAAACTCCAAAAAGCATTACACCTATTGCCAAAGCACTACTGAAAAAGTACTTAACTCCAGCTTCTAAAGATTTGTCATCAAAAGAAAAGAGAACCATTAGATACGTAGGCATAGCCATAAGTTCCATGGCAATAATTAGTGAAACAAAGTTGGTACTTGAAATTAACAGAAGAGCTCCTGCAGTTGAAATAAGAAGGGAGGCAATAAGTTCATTTACGAATCTATTCTTTTGCAGAACCCAATAGATGACCAGCATTGTCATCCAAGAAGCAATAAGTATTAAAAATCCGATGAACCTTGAAACTGCGTCTGTAGTGAAAAATTCCACAAGGATTTTTCCACTGTCTTGGGATAGGCAAATCAAGAAACCGGCCAGTATATAACCAACACTTGAGATGATAGATCCTAAAATTCCAGAAATCTTAAATATCCTATTAATTACTGGCAAGAAAGCTCCTGTAAGGGCAAGTATTAAAACCCCAGCTAAAAAGTTTATATTCACCTGAACCTCCTATTTAAAAAGTTGTGAAAGGGTATCAACACTTAGGTTATAGACATCAAAGACAACAGAAGGAACAATTCCAACAAGGATAAAGGCAAGTATGTACATTGCAAGGGGTATATTTTCTATTAGGCTAAGTTCTTTTAGGCTACTTAATCCCTTAAAAGAGTCTTTGAGAGGACCAAAAACAGCTCTTTGAAGCATCCACATAAAGAACCCAGCACTTAAGGCACTCGCTAGGGGAACGATAATCATAATCCACCCGTAGTATTCAAATGCAGAAACCATTACGGTAAGTTCCCCAACAAAACCTGCAGTTCCAGGGAGTCCAACAGCTGCAAGAACTCCAATTACAAACATTGTCATAAGAACAGGAATCTTTTTCATAAGTCCACCAAGCTCAGAAATGTACCAAGTATGGGTTTTGTGGTGGATATAACCAGCAACCATAAAAAGAAGAGAAATTATCAAAGCGTGTCCTACCATTTCGTAAATTGCTGCAGATATTCCGCTTGCCGTAAGAACAGAAAGTCCCAACAGAACAAATCCCATATGGTTGATACTTGAATAAGCAACCATTCTTTTAATGTGATCCTCGGCAAGCGCTCTAAATCCCGCGTAGAAAATTGTCAAAACAGCTATAAAAGCCATAAGAGGGGCAAAAAATTTAGATTCTTCAGGTAGAACAAATAATTCCCACCTCAAAAGACCATAAGCTCCCATTTTCAAAAGAAGTCCTGCCAAGAAAACGGAAATTGGAGAGGGGGCTTGAACGTGAGCATCGGGAAGCCAAGTATGAAAAGGAACAATAGGCATTTTTACAGCAAACCCTATGAACATTAAAATCCAAACAAGCTTTGCAACACTTGTATCTAAAGAAACCCCTGCTAAGTTTAGAAAGTCAAATGTGTGTGTATTCAGAAAAAGAACAACTATTCCAAGAAGGAGGAAAACGCTTGCAAGATGGGTGTATATGAAAAACTTCATAGCTGCGTAAATTCTGTTTTCTGCTCCCCAAATACCAATGTGGAAGAACATCGGAACAAGAGTAAATTCCCAAAAAATAAAGAACCAAAGAAGATTAAGAGAGACAAAAACTCCAACCATAGGTCCAAGGAACAATAAAATTAGGAAAAAGTAAGCTCCACTCTTTTCTACGTTCCAAGAGGAAAGGGTCACTGTAATAGCTAAGAAAGAAGTAATCACTAAAAGAACTAAGGAAATGCCATCAACTGCAAGGTGGAGATTAAAGTCAAGAGGAGGATAAATAGGATAGAATTCTTCGAAAGCAAAACCACTACCCGGGTATTTTACTACCAAGTATGTAGTGCAAAGTGCCAAAAAGAAGGAAACAGCAAGAGAAATGTATTTTGGAAGGTCTTTACTTATCTTCTCTGCTAAGTAAGCAAATGGCGCTGCAATGACTGGAACTAAAATCATACTAAGAAGAACCATTTACTCCCCCTTTAGAAGACTAAGATAAGAAGTGAAAGTGCTATAACACCCATGGCAAAGTAAGTAAGGTAGTGAATTAGATCTCCAGTCTGTATCTTTCTAAACCTGTCCCAACACCACAAAGAAAGTCTCGCAGTGCCGTTTACCGCTCCATCAACCACTTTAGTATCAATCCACTCAACAGCCTTAGCAATCGAACCGTAGAATATGTTTCTACAAATCCACTTTATCGCATCATCTACCATCCAGCCCTTGTAAAGGAAAGTGTTTATAGCCTCTCCCATTGGGTGGGATAGAAACTTTTGGGTCGTAACTGCCCTTTTGAAGTAGATGAAGTAGGTAAGCACGAAAAGGACAAACATTGCAACCATCGTGGCAACAAATAGGTTTGCGTAGAATGGTTCATGGACGTTTTCAAACAAGAAATGAACTATGTCTTCCTTATAGAAAGCTGTTAGGATAGTTAAAGTTGCAAGAACGTAAAGAGGAAAAAGCATTATTGGATAACTTTCTTTGGCTCTTTGGGAAAATTCAGAAGGATTTCCTGTAAAGATGACAAACCACAGTCTAAACCCGTAAGCTACAGAAAGAACAGCTGCTACAAAAGTAAGACCAAAAAGAAATGGATTACCGAAACTGAAAGATTCTGCAAGTATCCAGTCTTTACTGAAGAAACCGTTGAAAGGAGGAATTCCCGAAAGAGCCAAGATACCTACCAAGAAAAGAATAGCAGTTTGGGGCATAAACTTGTAAAGTCCTCCAAGCTTGAAAGCATCCTTAGTGTGGTGAGTCATATGAATTACAGCACCTGCTGAAAGGAAGAGAAGTGCTTTAAAAATAGCGTGATTCATAAGATGAAAAATTCCCGCAGCAGCCGATCCAACCCCTAAGGCAACAAACATTAAGGCTAAGTGTTCCATAGTGGAAAAAGCGAGAACTTTCTTTATTTCCCTATGAGCTAACGCCCCAGTAGCAGCTATAAAAGCGGAAATAGCACCTACAAAAGCAACGATTATGAGAACGTTGGAATAGTCAAAGAATGGAAACATCCTTGCAACAAGGTAAATTCCAGCATTAACCATAGTAGCAGCGTGAATAAGAGCAGAAACGGTCGTTGGACCTTCCATTGCATCTAGAAGCCAAGGAAAAAGAGGAAATTGAGCTGACTTTCCAATGGCTCCAATAAAAAGGAGTGTTGCTATTAAAAATCCAAGTTCTACACTGAATGCATGAATAACACTTAAAGCATTAAGCTCTAGGAAGTTAACCGTTCCAAGCAAAACCCAAGCAACAATAATTCCTGCAAACATAAAAACATCGGCAAATCTCGTCATAACAAATGCTTTAAGGGCAGCCTCTGCTGCACTTCTTTTCCAATACCAGTAACCAATAAGTAAGTAGGAACAAAGTCCCACACCTTCCCAAAAGATGTAAAGACCTATAAGATTACTTGCAAAGACCAATCCAACCATAGAACCGATGAAAAAGAGCTTTTCGAAGTAATACCTGTGGGGAGAACTGTCTTCCTCCATATATCCTTTCGAAAAGATAATGTCCAAAAGCCCTATTCCTGTAGCTATCAAAGCCATAAGTATGGCCAAGTTATCAACATAAATACCGAGAGGAACAGAAAAGCTTCCAAATTTAAACCACTCAAACTCATGTACAACAGGAGATTCCCCTATGTTAAGGGCTATATATGTAGATATTCCAAAGCCAATTAATCCTGTAACAACCGCTACATAAAACGAGTTCCATCTATTTGTAAACTTCCCTACAAGGAAAGCTAAAATACTTCCAAGAAAGAAAATTCCTATATTTAGGTAAGCAAACTTTTCCATCTTACCACCTCAAGTTTTTAATTTTGGATGGTATAACTTCCCCAAAACGTTTATAGAAGACGATGACTATCGCTAGTCCAACAGCAGCTTCAAGAGCAGCAAGACCTATTGTGAAAAATGTAAAGATTTGACCCTCTATACCTCTTTGGGCCGAAAAGATCACAAAGTTTAAGTTTGCTGCATTGATAATCATTTCTACTGAGAAGAGCATTCTTATTACCGACTTTCTTGATAAAAGCCCATAGACTCCAACAGCAAATAGTGAAAAAGACAGGAAAAGATATGCATGAACATCAGCCTCAAGTAACATCTACTTTTCCTCCTTCTTCTTCGTAATAATTGCATTTGCCATGTAAAGAATTGCAGAAACAATAAATCCAAGAACTATTGTGAAAAACGAGTACTTTTCTACAAAAACGGTTCCAAGATACTTAGTTGAGTAAACGGCATAAGGGAAAGTGTCTATTGCGCTTAAAAAAGAAAGAACCGTTCCAATGGTAAGTATTAAAAGACTTAAGACAATAGCACCTATTGCTTTCCCCTTAGGTTTTTTATAACTTTCCCCAATCATCATAATTGCAAAGAGAACAAGAATAGTAACTCCACCAGCATATATGGCAAGTTGAACGCTTCCAAGAACTGGCATTCCTATTCCAAAGTAGACAAGAGCTATTTCCGATAGAAGAACGACAAAGGCTATTGCAGCCCAAAGGAGAGAAGTAGCTTCTAAAGCAACAATTGCGGAAGCTATGATTACTGCGTAGATAATCCAAAAATAGACATTCATTTTTCCTCTCCCTTTTCCTGCTTTTTCAAAGCTTCAAGCTTTTTCTTTTCCATTTTTTCTTCAAAAAGCTTTGCTTTCTCTATTGTTTCTTCTAAATTTTCCGGTTCAAAAACAAACTGCGATAGGTTTTCCCAAATAGCCGGTTCAACAAACATCCTGTAATCTTTTGTTAGCCTTATAGCTTTTTTAGGTTTCACAGGACAAGCATCTTCACAGAAACCGCAGAAGATACATTCATTAGCTCTCACACGGGGAACAGCTCTTGGTTTCTTTACTCCAGTCGGTATCATTTCTATACAGTTGACAGGGCAAGCTCTTGCGCAAAGGCTACAACCAATACAAAGGTCAGCTCGTATAATGTGCTTTCCTCTGTAGTTATACTCCCTTTCTATTCCCTTGTCCCACCAAATTTCTGTAGCTTTTGGTTCAAAAATTGCTTTCGTTATTCTGATTACCTTTTTAGTAATCTCTATTGGTAACTTAACAGCGTTTTTTAACTCCATGTTCACTCCTTCCTTAAGAAAGAATCATCTTTACAGCAGTAACAAAGACAAGGTTAAGTAGCGCTAAAGGAGTTAAAATCTTCCAACAGAACTTGAGAAGTTGATCCATTCTTATCCTTGGTGTAGAAGCTCTTACAACAAAAGTGAAGAGGTATAAAAGAACCATCTTTGCAATAAGCCAGAAAACTCCTGAAAAGAAAATTCCTTTATATCCCCCCAGGAAAAGAGTTGCAGCAAGGGCATAAAGAGCAAAAAGTTCTATAAGCTTTGATAGAACAAGAATTGCATAGTTAAATCCTCCAAACTCCGTTAAGAAACCGTAAACTATTTCCTGTTCTGCCTCTGGAATATCAAAGGGAGGTCTATCTGTAACTATTAAAGCTGCTGTGATAAAAATTAAAAAAGCAGGAAAAAGGATCAAAAAGCTTATTAGAGAACTTTTTTCTACTATTTCCATGTGGTTTAGCGTTCCGTAAAAGACAGCAGCAGAAAGGGCAGAAAGCCAAAGGGGAATTTCTCCAGAAATCATTTGATTAACAACTCTTAATCCACCGATGAAAGGATACTTACTCTTTGACGCCCAACCTGCGTAAAAGAAGATTGGGGGCATACTTGTAACGATTGCTAAAGCGATGAGAAGATCAAAGCTTGTACTGACTATAAAAGAACTATCGGAAAAAGGAATAAAGGCTATTAAAATTGCAACCATTAGGAAAGCAACGAAAGGAATAAGAGAAAAAAGGAGTTTATTTGCCCTTCGCTGAATTATGAATTCTTTCTGTAAAAGCTTAAAAACATCTGCTGTTGTCTGTAGTATTCCCCTTTTTCCAACGTAGTAAGGACCAACTCTAAGATGAACATCTGCAAGTATCTTTCTCTCCATGTAAAAGACTATCAAGAACACGACAAGTAAGAAGAGAAAACCGGGAAATACAAGTGCTTTAAACCAAGCTTCCATTTTTCCTCCTTTACCTATCTATATCCCCATGACACATATAAAGGGAAGCAAAAATGACAGGAACATCGGCAAGCTTTACTCCTTTCATTATTTCCGGCATTGCCCAAAGATTTGCAAAGGAAGGAGCTCTCATTTTAAGTCTATAAGGGCCTGTTCCTCCATTACTTATAAGGTGAAAACCGAAACAGCCCCGTGCCCATTCAACGTTGACGTAAGCTTCTCCTTTTGG
This sequence comes from Desulfurobacteriaceae bacterium, assembly GCA_039832905.1. Lineage (NCBI taxonomy): Bacteria > Pseudomonadati > Aquificota > Aquificia > Desulfurobacteriales > Desulfurobacteriaceae > Desulfurobacteriaceae bacterium. The sequence goes on from JBDOLX010000051.1 coordinate 26,715, forward strand.
AAGCTTTATCGGAAACTTTGTTCTATATTCCCCTTCAGGAAATCCCTCTATTGCCTGTCTTATTATCTTCGCAGACTCTTTAATCTCATCAAACAAAACACAGTATCTTGCGTAAGAGTCCCCTTCTTCCCTTGTAACTACTTTAAACTCAAAATCTCCATAGGCAGCGTAAGGATAGTCCTTTCTTATATCTGAAGCTACCCCAGAAGCCCTTAAAGCAGGACCTGCAAGTCCAAGTTCAACAGCTTTTTCTTTTGGAACAACGCCAACACCTACCGAACGAAGTTTTAAAGTGGGGTTATCTATGAAGACTTCTTCATAGCGAGGGATAAACTCCTTCTCAAGGTAATCTATTGCTTCAACCATTTTTTCTATAAACTTCCCCGTTGGTTCATATCTCACTCCACCTGGAATAATGGAAGATGTAGCTATCCTCTGCCCTGAATAAACTTCAAAAGCATCTAAGAACTTTTCCCTTGCCACAAGAGCCCACTGGGAAGGAGTATGAACTCCTAAAACTCCTACAAATCCTCCAAGACCAAGTAGGTGGCTTACAATTCTTCCACCCTCGCAAAGGATTACCCTCATGTAATCTGCTTTCTTGGGAACTTCTATTCCAGCAATCTTTTCAGCAGCTATTGAATATCCTGCCATTGTTCCAAAGTTGTCTATAAAGCAAGCCCTCTCTACATTAACAATCGCGTTAATCCAATTTCTATACTCAACAAGTTTCTCTAGAAGTCTTAAAACGTATCCAATATCGGGGTCAACTTTTACAACCTCATCTCCATCAATCCAAACCTTTAATCTCATAGGACCGCTGGCCGGGTGTTGAACTCCCCAGTTAAGCTGAAGAAGTTTCTCTTGTAAAAGCCCTAGATCACTGCCACTTACTTCTTTTTTCTCTTCAAGAATAAACTCGTATCCAAACTCCATTACTTAGTCCCCTTGCGATGCTTTTTAAACTGGTAAGACTTTCTCAAAGGAAATGTTCCTTCTGCCCACTCTGGTAAGAGCATAACTTCAAGCCGAGGATTTCCTACAAACTCAACTCCAAACATTTCCCAAGCTTCTCTCTCATGGGGCTGTAAAGCTGGAAAAATATCTGAAACACTAGGAACTGCTAGATTATTTTCAGAAAGTTCTATTCTGACTATTACGAACTTCTTTATGTAGATATCTTCCAAGATGTAGTTAATCTCAAAACCTCTACCTTCTGGGGTATAGTCAACAACAGATATAGTATGAGGATAGCTAAAACCGAAGTCTTTTAGAAATTTCAATAAATCCCTTATTTTTTCCTTCTCTCCAAAGATTAAAAGCATATTTGTATCGTAGCTCTCGGTTTTGAACCCAAAAAGTTCATCCACTTTTTTCTTAACATCCTCTAACATTTTCTCTCCTTAATACTCTATTTGCTCCATTTTGTTTGGATACTTTTTGGCTGCATTTTCCCTATCTTTGAGAATTATTTTTTTAAGTCTTAAAAATCCTTCCAAAATCGCTTCAGGATTTGGAGGACAACCTGCAACAAAAACATCAAAAGGAATGTACTGGGAAACATCAACAGCTACAAAGTCAGAATCCCAGTAAGGTCCTCCACCAGCTGCACAAGCTCCCATACCAAAAACATAACGGGGTTCCGGCATTTGTTGGTAAGTTCTTAAGAGAACTGGAAGAACTTTTTTTGAAACAAGTCCTGTAACTATGATAAAGTCTGCCTGTTTTGGACTTGGGGTCATCATAAAGCCGTACCTTTCCCAATCAAAACGGGGTCCCACGAGGGCTAAAATCTCTAAGGAGCAACAACCACTACAAAAGTGCACTCCCCACGGAGAATTAGCCCTTGCCCAGTCAAAGAACTTTAAGATCATTATTTCCTTCCTCCAAGCATCACGTAGGATAGGGGAATCATTAGAAGAAAGGAGAACAGAATAAACACCCACCCAAAAGCGGGATCTCCCTTTCCAATAGCATAAAGACCGAAAAAGACTCCAGCTATGTCCATAGCTATAAAGATGATCGCATAGAAGTAATATTGAAAGTTAACACTTGAGATTATTGGTTCTGGAGCTGGAAGCCCACACTCGTATGTATCTTCTTTAACAGGGTGAGGATTTCGAGGGGAAATTGCTACCGATAAAAGCCATAGCGAGAGTCCTGCTATTGCCATAACAATAACAAAAACTATGAAGTTGTAAAGCACTCTAACCTCCCTTCATATTCTTCTTCTATCCTACCACATTGTTAAAAATTTGTAAACATTTTGTAAAAGATTCGTAAATTCAAACTCTTTATTAATTTTACAACAAAAATGTTATGTACTTCAAAGGATTAAGAAAAGCTTATAAAGTTAGTAACAAAACAGAAGTAAAATAAGTAGGTGGAGAAAAAGGGAGAGAAAGAAAAACTTAGCCGAACCTTCCGGTAATGTAGTCTTCAGTTAGTTTTTCTTTCGGTTTTATAAATAGGTCTTCGGTTTTATTGAACTCTATAAGCTCTCCAAGGTACATGAAGGCAGTATAATCTGAAACTCTCGCAGCTTGTTGCATGTTATGGGTAACTATTATTATTGTCAATCTGTCTCTAAAACTAACAACAAGTTCCTCTATCTTTGCAGTTGAAATAGGGTCTAAAGCAGACGTTGGTTCATCAAAGAGGAGAACTTCAGGTTCTACCGCAATAGCTCTTGCTATACAGAGTCTTTGCTGTTGCCCTCCAGAAAGTCCAGAAGCAGGATCCTTTAATCTGTCTTTAACCTCATCCCAAAGGGCAGCATCCTTTAAAGCTTTTTCTACTCTGTCTTCAAGTTCCGATTTATTTTTTATTCCTTTAAGTTTTAACCCGTAAGCAACGTTATCAAATATGGACATAGGAAAAGCTGTCGGTTTTTGAAAAACCATTCCAACTCTACTTCTTAATTTAATTAAATCATAATCTTTATCTAGGATATTTTCTCCATCAAGTAAAATTTTTCCTTCGTATCTATTTCCAGGGTAAAGATCGTGCATTCTGTTAAAACACCTTAAAAGCGTTGTTTTTCCACATCCAGAAGGACCAATAAGAGCAGTTATTCTCTTTTCAGGAACTTTAAAGGATATGTTCTTTAGAGCATGTTTACTTCCATAATAGAAATTAAGGTTCTCTACGCTAATTTTTGCATTCTCTTCTATTTCAATTATGAACGCCATAAACTCACTCCTCCAAGTTACTTTTTGAACTTCCAGCTAGCTAAAACTCTACCTAAAATGTTTGCTCCCAAGACGCTAACTGTGAGAATTAGAGCTGCTGCCCAAGCAAGTTCTTGCCAGTACTCATAAGGGCTCATAGCGTAATCGTACATAGTAACAGTTAAAGATGCCATAGGTTGAGTCATATCAAGAGTGAAAAAGTTATTGTTAAAGGATGTAAAGAGTAAAGGCGCTGTTTCCCCTCCAATTCTTGCCACAGACAAAATTACTCCTGTTAAAATTCCTGTAATGGCAGACCTATAAACTATGTCCTTAATTACCTTAAACTTTGTAGCTCCTAAAGCGTATCCAGCTTCCCTAAGTTCTGGAGGAACAAGCCTTAACATGTCGTCTGTTGTTCTTAAGATAATTGGAATCATCATAATTGCTAAAGACACAGCTCCAGCAATTCCCATAAAGTGTCCAACCGGCTTTACCAAAATGGCATAAATGAAAGTACCCACTACTATGGAAGGAATACTCATCATTATATCTGAAAGGTCTCTAACAACTTTTGCTAGTCTACTGTTTTGTCCGTATTCAGCAATGTAAGTTCCTGCTAAAATTCCAAGAGGAATACCAATAACTGTAGCCGTTAAAACTATTAGAGCCTGACCAACTATTGCGTGTTTAAGCCCTCCGCTATTTTCCCCAGGAGAAGGTGGATCTCCTATAAACACATCTAAAGAAATGGCAGAGAAACCTTTATAGGCAAGAGTTCCCAATATCCAGAAAAGCCACACAATTCCAAAAATTGCTGCAAAAGTCGAAAGGACGAGAATAATGTTGTTTACGATCTTTCTCCTTTTAACTGCGTCCAACTTTTACCTCTCAACCTTTTTCAAGAATACAAACTTTCCAATTGCTATTATTAAAAAGCTCATTACAAAGAGAATTAAAGCTAAGTAGAAAAGGCTTGAAAGGTAAAGGTCTGTATCGGCTTCTGTAAACTCGTTAGCAAGAGTAACGGTAATTGAAGTAGCAGGTTCCAGTATTGAGTGAGGTATTATTGGTTGATTACCCATAACAAACGTAACAGCCATTGTCTCACCAAGAGATCTACCAAGAGAAAGAATTATTCCTCCAATTACTCCAAGCTTAGCGTAAGGAATAACAACATCTTTCATAACATCCCATTTAGTTGCCCCAAGTGCATATGCGGACTCTTTTAAGATATTTGGAACCATATTAAATGAATCTCTTGCAATAGCAGCAGTAAAGGGCAGAATCATTATTGAAAGAACAATAGAAGCTGTAAGGAGACCTATTCCGGGAGTAAAGCCTGAGAACCATTCGCCTATTACGGGAATTTTCCCTAAGGTTGCATGAATTATAGGTTGAACTTTATCCCTCATAAAAGGAGCAAAGTAGAAAAGTCCCCACATACCGTAAATAATACTTGGAATAGCTGCTAAAAGCTCGACTGCAACCCCTACTGGAGTTCTCAAAAAGTGTGGTGCAATTTCTGTTAAGAAAATGGCTATGCCAATCGCAACAGGTACAGCTATCAGAATAGCAATAAAGGTACTTACAATCGTTCCAAAGATTGCAGGAGCTCCCCCGAATTTTTCAAGTGGAGGATTCCAAGTAGTTGATGTAATAAACTCCCAAATACCAAAAGTGTTTATAGAAAGGGATGACTCCTTGTAAAGAACTATTGCAAGAAGTCCTAAGATTATGACAACAAGTAGAGTGGAGAATAGAGCTACCTTACTAAAAAGCCAGTCAAAAACTCTTGCCTTTTTCACCTCTAACTCCGTTCAGCCTACTTTTCAGGCAGTATATTACCATTTTTAAGTAAAAATTTTGTTAAGTTATTTCATTTGTGCCTCATATTTATGGAGGTAATAAATATGCTTTTTATGTATCCAGCAGTAAAACTTCCAATCTCTTTTGTCTATTAACCGTTCTGCATATTCTATGGCTTTTTTATAACGGGCACGCATAGGAGGGTCAAACTCTGAATCCATTTTATTAAAAGCTTCTTTCGTTAACATCAAAAATTGCTCTGCTAGTTCAAACTCCTTAATTTGACGTGCAATTTCGGTTAGAGTTAATCCTTCTAGTACAGAATTATCTCTGAAAGTTTCTTCTTCAAGAATCGCTTTAACAAGGAGAGATAGAGCTCTCTTTCTCATCCAATCGCCCATTATCCTGTAGTATTTGTAAACGCTTAAATGATGTGGATAATCCTCCAGGAATCCCTATACTGAATCGGCTTCTAAGAAGTAGTCGGAAACACTTAAAGCATTTATCCCAGCAGAAGAGTAGAAACCTGTTTCCTCATTTATAACAGAAGCCCACAAATAGGCAAGCTCCTTCCAATTCCGAATAGCATCCTCTTTTAGATAAGAAATTATCAACTCATATTTACCTTCTTTAAGTAATTTTTTAAACACCTCTACTTTCAAGCTCTTTTTATTTTTCTCTTTTTCCTCTTTTCTCCTTCTTAAGGAAAAGTTTAAAAATTTTACTCTGAAACTCTCATCTAACACAGGAAGCGTTACCGGCAAAATGTTGGTTTCTATTAAGTAATCTTTTCTCAAAGGAAAATTATTTTCCAAGTAAAAACATCTAACAATTTCTTCCATAAACTCGTCTTCAGTAATCATTCCAGCGCTAAGTCCTTCATATAACGCAGAAGCCTCGCACTTTTCAACATCTTCAAAAGAAATATTTTTTGACTCTTGAGATGATTCCCTTTCAGTTTCTGCCTTCTCTTCTTTCTCTTTCGAAATTGCTTTTTTTAATCTTTTCACTTTTGATTCCTCTATTTCCTCTCCTTCCTCCTCTTCCCCTTCTTCATCTTCTTCCTTTAGTCTTCGTAGTAACTCTTTTATCTCTGTTCCTAATTCTAATTCTTCGTACATTTCTTCTATCTCAGGATCTTCATCTTCTATTTCGATAGATCCTATTTCATAATCCGTATAAGTGCAATTTGGACAGACTTGAAGGTTGAAAAAAGGAGGAATCTTTCTGAAATCCAAAGAAGGATTCCCAAAGTATGAGAAACTCATTACAGATCTTTGTGTACTTACTGCTCCACAAACGTCACACTTTACACATCTGTGAACTACGTATGTCATCTCTTTCGCCTCTATCTATTTTTCCCTCATCTAACGCTATAATAAACGAAAGTTATAAGAAGAAGGAGGATCAAAATGCCACTAAACGCCAGTATGGATGCAATTTTAAAAAATTGCGTAAATGGAGTAAACTAGCCGCGGAAAGCTTACTATAAAGCAAGTGGCGGAGAATGGTTATGGGCTGCTCCTGAATACTTCATAACAACAAAAATTTTTGAGGAGCTATCCAAATTGAATCTACTATTAGAACTGGAGAGTAACATAGGAGAAACTATTCACAACGCTGCTATACAGTATCCAGGACGCTACCCAAAATTCCTAAACTTGAACGGTAGATTTGACATAACGGTTTGGTGGAAAGATGGTTCTCCACGAGGAGCCATTGAAGTAAAGGTTATGAAAAATAACTCTTTAAAACCTATAAAAGATGATTTAAAAGAGATAAAGGAATTTTTGAAATTGGCAAAAAAGAAAGAAAATTCCAAAATCCAGTTTGGATCAATTGTTGTTTATACAGATTACTACGATGAAGAAGGTAAAGCGGACGAGACAGTTAAGAGAAGGATTAACAACATATTAAAAGAATGCACAACCATTGCCAGAGAAAATGGATTCATCATTAGAAAATGGGATGAAGTTATAAAGATAAGTGATGAGGAAAGTGCATACGGAATAGCTGCTTGTATGTTTAGCATTTAAACTTACATTAACTATAACATAACTCAGAATTTCTCTGCTGAAGGAGTTTCCAAATGGCAAATAAAGGTGATTTTGTTCACTTACACCTTCATTCCCAGTATTCATTACTCGATGGAGCAATAAAAATTAAAGACCTTGTTAAGAAAGCAAAAGAATATGGAATGCCTGCTGTTGCCGTTACAGACCACGGTAATATGTATGCATCTTATGAACTTTACACACCCTGCAAGGAAGAAGGAATAAAACCAATAATTGGACAAGAGTTCTATATAGCCAAAGGGTCAAGGCTTGATAAGAAAAAGGGAGATGAAGGAGAAAAAGGAAGTTACCACCTTGTCCTCATTGCCAAAAATGAAATAGGACTTAAAAACTTAATGAAGCTTAGCACTATAGGTTTCGTTGAGGGCTTTTATTACAAGCCTCGTATAGATAAAGAAGTTTTAGAAAAGCACCGTGAAGGACTTATAGCACTTTCAGCTTGTATCCAAGGAGAAATACCGCTTCTTTACCTTCAAGGAAAAGAAGAAGAAGCTGTAAAAGTTGCCAAGTGGTATAAGGAACTTTTTGGAGAGGACTTTTACCTTGAAATACAAGACCATGGACTAGAAGAGCAGAAAAAAGCCAACAGGTTCTTAATTGAACTTTCTAAAAAACTTGATATTGAACTTGTTGCGACAAACGATGCCCACTACTTAGACAAAGAAGACTGGGAAGCCCACGATGTTCTCTTGTGTCTTCAAACTGGTAAGAAACTCCAAGACAAAGAAAGAATGAGATTCCCAACGAAGGAATTTTACTTTAAAGATGCAAATGAAATGCTTAATGTTTTCAAAGAAGTCCCTCATGCTGTCTTTAACACCTTAAAGGTTGCAGAAAAGGTAGAAGACACTTTACCCCTTTTTGAATCTTCGGAGTATCTGCTTCCTAAGTACAACGTTCCCGAAGGATATACTTATGAGTCCTTCTTAAGAGAACTTGCAGAAAAAGGACTTGAGAGAAGGTTTAAAGAGCAAGGTATTACCGACAGCGAAACAAAAAGAAAATACTACGAAAGACTCAACCATGAACTAAAAATAATTTCCCAAATGGGATTTCCAGGATATTTCTTAATCGTTTGGGACTTTATTAACTGGGCAAAGAAAAATGGAATTCCTGTTGGCCCTGGAAGAGGTTCTGCTGCAGGTTCACTCGTCGCCTATGCGATAGGTATTACAGATATAGACCCCCTAAAGTTTAACCTCCTGTTTGAACGTTTCCTTAACCCAGAAAGGGTAACAATGCCCGATATAGACGTTGACATATGTCAGATAGGAAGGGATAGGGTAATCCAATACGTTAGAGAAAAGTACGGAGAAGATAAGGTTTGCCAGATAATCACCTTTGGAACTATGAAAACAAAAATGGTTGTAAGAGATGTAGGAAGAGTCCTTGGAATTCCTCCAAAAGAGGTTGATAAGTTTGCAAAGCTTATTCCAAACGATGCCAAGTCCATAGAGGATGCAATAGAGAAAGCTCCAGAAATTAAAGAAATGGCAGAAAAAGATGAAACAATAAAGAAGCTTTTAAACATTGCTTCAAAACTTCAGGGACTTGCAAGACAAACCGGTGTTCACGCTGCAGGAGTTGTTATCGCCCCTGAAACTCTAACCAACTACATTCCTCTTGCAAAGAGTAAAGATGGTGATATTACTACCCAGTATGATATGGGACAGGTAGAAGCATTAGGACTCTTGAAAATGGACTTTTTGGGTCTTAAGACCCTCACAATTATTGATAGAACAATAAAACTTATAGAAGAAAGACACGGAGTAAAGATCGACATAAACAAACTTCCACTTGATGATGAAAAGACCTTTAAACTCCTCCAGGAAGGAAACACAATTGGAGTATTCCAGCTTGAATCTCAAGGAATGAGAAATTTAATGAAAAGGCTAAAACCTTCTGTGTTTGAAGACATAATAGCCCTTGTTGCACTTTACCGTCCAGGACCTTTAAACTCAGGAATGGCAGAAAGTTATATAAAACGTAAACACGGTCAAGAAGAGGTTGATTACATATTCCCAGAGCTTGAGCCGATCCTAAAAGAAACTTACGGGCTTTTCATCTATCAAGAACAGATCATGCAAATAGCAAACGTTCTTGCTGGATATTCTCTCGGAGAAGCGGACCTTTTACGCCGTGCGATGGGTAAGAAAAAGAAAGAGATAATGGAGGAGCAGAGAGAAATTTTTGTTTCAAGAGCAGTAGAGAGGGGATATCCAAAGGAGAAAATAGAAAAGCTTTTTGATGATATTGCAAAGTTTGCAGAATACGGATTCAACAAATCCCACTCAGCAGCTTACGGGTTTTTGGCCTATGTCACAGCTTATCTTAAAGCCCACTATCCAAAAGAACTGATGACAGTAATGCTATCTCTTGACTTTGATAAAACTGACGAAATCGTTAAACTAATAAAGGACTGTAGAGAAAATGGAATTCCTGTTTATCCACCAGACATAAACAAAAGTAATGCTTTCTTCTCCATAGAAGGCGAGGGAATAAGGTTTGGACTTGCAGGAATAAAAGGGGTTGGAGAAAAGGCTGCTAAGCATATAGTTGAAGTAAGAGAAAAGGGAGGAGAGTTTAAAGACATTTACGACTTTTGCGAAAGAGTGGATCTAAAACAGGTAAACAGAAAAGTTATTGAATCCCTTATAAAAGCAGGAGCTTTTGACTCAACGAAAGTTTCAAGAGCTGCAAACTTAGAAGTTCTTGATAAAGCTATGTCTTTAGCACAAAGCCTTCAAAAAACAAAAAGCAAAGGACTTATGAGCTTGTTTGGAAACGAAACAGAAGTAATACCCAAGGAATTCCCAAAGGTCAAAGAGTGGCCAGACAGAATAAAACTTGAGTATGAAAGACAAGCAATAGGTTTCTATCTTTCTGGACATCCTCTTTTAGAGTATGAAGAATTTATTCAGTTTGGATTTAACAAAACCTCCGAAAAAGAAGAGTGGAAAGACGAACAGGAAGTTAGACTTGCAGGAGCAATTACAGACGTTACAACAAAGAGAACTCAAAGAGGAGATCTTTGGGCTACAGTAGAAATATCCGACCTTGAAGGAACAGTTTCAATTTTGGTCTTTCCAAACGTTTATAAAGAAAAAATGGAATTCCTAACAGAAGGAAATGTCGTTGTAATAGAAGGAACCGTTAGGGAAGAAGAGGAAACAAAGTCTATAATTGCAAAAGAAATATATCCACTAAACGACAAGCTTCTAAAAGAAATAAATAACATCATTATAAGAATAAACGAAGAAGAAATTAACGACGAATTCTTAGGACGTTTAAAAGAGTTCATAGAGAAAAACAGAAGTTCAAAAGGAAGACCTATCGTGATAGAAGCAAAACTAAAAGACTGTTTTGTAAAATTGCAAACGCATCCAGACTATACTTTGCCTGTTGACCCTGCAGTTTTAAAAGAACTACAAGGGATAATTCCCAAGGAAAGAATCCTTTTACAGTAGAGGTGAAAAAATGCAAACACTCTTTGAATTTGAAAAGAAGGTTGATAAACTGAGAAAAAAGATAGAGGAACTAAAAAGTATGGGCAAACACGATAAAGAAGTTATAGAGGAAATAGAAAAGAAGTTCCAGAAGAAAATAAAAGAATTTTACGAAAACCTCTCCTCGTGGGATAGAGTCCAAATAGCAAGACATCCAGATAGACCCCACGCAATAGACTATATAAATAACGTTTTCACAGACTTTATAGAACTTCATGGAGACAGACACTACGGAGATGGAAAGGCAATCATTGCAGGATTTGCAAAGTTTTGCGGAAAACCTGTTTGTGTTATAGGACAGGAAAAAGGAAGAGATACAAAAGAAAAGATAGCAAGGAACTTTGGAATGCCCCTTCCTGAAGACTATAGGAAAGCTTTAAGAGTTATGAAACTTGCTGAAAAGTTTGGAAAACCGATAATTACTTTGGTTGATACTCCCGGAGCTTTCCCTGGGATTGAAGCAGAAGAACATGGACAGTCTGAAGCAATAGCAAGAAACCTTTTTGAAATGGCAAAACTGAAAGTTCCTATCATTAGTGTTGTTATTGGAGAAGGAGGTTCTGGAGGAGCTTTAGCAATAAGTGTCGCTAATAAACTCTTAATGCTTGAAAACGCCATATACTCGGTTATATCTCCTGAAGGTTGTGCTGCGATCCTTTGGCAGTCTCAAGAAAAGGTTAAAGAAGCCTCAGAAGCTTTAAAACTTACGTCAAAAGACCTCCTAAAACTTGGAATAATAGATGAGATAATCCCAGAACCTCTTGAAGGAGCCCATAGAGATTGGGATACAACGTTTAAAAACTTTAAAGAACATGTTCAAAAAGCCTTAGAAGAACTTGAAAAGCTTTCACCTTCTCTCCTTGTAAAGCAAAGGTACGAAAAGTTTAGAAATATTGGAGTATAAAAAGGAGAATAAAATCAATGAAGATAAGAATGTTCCTTTTTATTTTTGTATTTCTTTGTTTTCCACTAAAATCCTTTGGGGGAATTCTTAACGAGTACTACAAAGATGTCTCTTACACATTTCAAGAAGTGAAAAAAAATAAAAAAGCTCTTACCATTTTTGGAAGTGCTTTAGGATTAAGTTTTCTCCTTGATGAAAAGGTAAGGGAGCTAGTAGCTAAAAACCAAAGTAAATTCCTTACAGATTTTACGGACTTCACTAATAACTTTGGTGAATATAAACTTTTATTTCCTTCAATAGCATTCTTAGGAACTACAGGATATTTAACGAAAAACAAAAAATTGGCTGAGGCTTCCTTAACATCATTAGAAGCTGGATTTACTGCCGGTCTAATCACCGTTGGAATAAAAGTTGCAATAGGTAGACAAAGACCTTACTGTTCAAACGATCCTTTTACGTTTAAACCTTTTGATGGAACTTTTGACTGTATGTCCTTTCCCTCTGGTCACACAACTTTAGCGTGGTCAATGATAACACCTTTTGCTGTATACTACGATAAACCAATTCTCTACCTAATTCCAATTTCTGTGAATATCGCAAGAATTTATAAGAACAAACACTGGTTATCCGACACAGTAATGTCAGCAGGTCTTGGTTTCTCAATAGGATACTTTTTCTCCAAAAGACATTTAACTAAGAAACAAAAGGTTGTCTTTAATATAACTCCGAATAGTATTATGGTTGGATTCAGGTTCTAAAGGAGGAATCTATGGACACAGAAAAGATAATAGAGAACTTAAAATCATTTGCCATAGCCCTTATATTGGCTTTAATAATAAGAGCCTTCATTGTTCAGTCTTTTCACATTCCATCAGGTTCTATGATACCAAGCTTGCTTATAGGAGATTTCATCTTAGTTGACAAGATAACTTACCACTTCAGAGAACCTGATAGAGGAGATGTTGTGGTTTTTCATTTTCCATTAAATGAAGATATATACTACATCAAAAGGATTATTGGTATCCCAGGAGACAAGATAGAAATTATTAATGGCAAGGTTTATATAAATGGTAAACCATGTAAATACGAGTTTGCAGGATTCTATACTTACAAAGAGAAAGGTGAAACAAACAACGGAAAAATTTTCTACGAGTCCCTACCAAGGTCAAAAGATGGAGAAAAGAAACATATGATCCTAAAGACAGGCATTCAAGGAGACAATGTAGGTGTTTTAGTTGTTCCTAAAGGAAAGTATTTTGTTATGGGTGATAACAGGAACAACAGCTACGACAGTCGTTTTTGGGGATTTGTAGACAGGGATAAAATAGTTGGGATAGCAAGAATTATCTTCTTCTCTTGGGATAGAGAAAAACACCTACCAAGACTAAACAGAATTTTCAGGATGGTAAATTAAACAACACTATAAAAGTTTCCGTCTCTCTTTATTATTCCTGCTACTTCCATTTCAAGGAGTTTTGCCATTATTTCCGCAGTATTTTCTTTTAAAACTTCCGAAAGTTCATCAACACTCATAGGCTTTTCTTTTAAAACAGAATATATCTTTTTGAACTCTTCAGGAATTTTTTGTTCCCTTTCTAAAACTTCTCTCTTTAAGAAAGGTAACTCCTCAAATATGTTATCAAAGGATAAAAGAGGAATAGCCCCTTCTTTGATTAACTTGTTTGTTCCTACGCTATAAGGAGAATCTATATTTCCTGGAATCGCAAAAACAACTCTTCCCTGTTCTAAAGCAAAGTTAGCAGTAATTAAAGCGTTACAA
>JBDOLX010000052.1:0-1376 GCA_039832905.1 Desulfurobacteriaceae bacterium
ATAAGAGAGAATTTCTTATAACTCTTTTCCGTAAAGGAGACTTAAAAAAGATTTACATCTCCTATAAGGACAAGCCACCGCAAGAGATAGATTTTTTGAGTGCTGTTGAACTCTTGGAAACAGAAAAGACAGAAGAAAGAATAAAGATTCCTGTTGAATCTTTCTACGAGCTTTTGAGTAAGAATAAAATTGCCTTTGAAAGGTCTTTACAAGAAGAAAAAGAAAAGAGTTTCTCCAGAAAGGATCTTTCAAGAACTGAACAACAGATCTTGAAAGAACTTAACGCATAAGAATGCTTTTAAAGAAAGTAAAGATAGAAATTTCGTGCATAGATTTTTGGATGCCATTTACATAGGAAAGTTACCAAAAGGAACTCTTAAGGACATTAACAAAGAACTTAAAAAGACTAAAAACATTGAAAAGAAACTTAAAACTCTAAAAGAATTCTTATCAAACTATTATCTTGAAGAGATAGAAAAAGTAGAACCTGAAAGTGGGTCGCCAGTAGAAGTTATACTATCTCAATATTTCGGTTACTGTTACTGATACTTAAAAAAGATGGAGGACTTATGTCTAGTAAGTTAATTAGTATAGACGAAACACTTGTCCATGAACTTTCTGTTATCTCAAAGCTTCTTGGAGTTTCTCAACAAGAAATAATAGAAGAAGCGCTTGAACTTTACTTTAACCACTTAGAGTTAACTATTGCTGAAAAGATAAGCAAAGAAATAAAAGAAGGTAAAATGAAACTCTATAAAGCAGAAAATGTTTTTAAGGGGGAAATAAAGTAATGAGTTTAGTAAGAAACTTAATAGAAAATCCTTTTGATAAATCAAATTTTGAGACTTTTTTAAAAAATATCTTTGAATCTGCCGATTTTGAAAACCGTTTTCCAGTAGATTTAAACAAGTATTCTAAGAAGTTTAAAGAAGTTGTAAAAGAGGCAGAAGTTTTAGGAGCTTATAATGATGGAAAAGATAAAATACTTTTCTTAACTGTTGAACTTTACAAAGAACAGACTCTTCAAAGAGCAAGAACCATCCAGCGAGACTTTGTCGCTGAAGTCCTAAAAGATTATGGTTTCGATGGCGGTCTTGTAGCTTTTTACCAAAAAGATAGCGATTTCTGGAAGTTGTCTTTAGTAAAAGTTGAATATAGATACGATGAAAGCGGAAAAGTAAAAAAGTTTAAAACTTCTCCAAAGAGATTTTCTTTTATTGTTGGAAAAGATAAAGCTTCAAGAACAACTCTTTTGCAACTTGAAAAACTTTTAAACCTTGAGACAAAGAGTTTAGATTCGCTACTTGAAGTCTTTAGCGTTGAGAAACTGAATGAAGAGTTCTTTAAAAGCTATCTTGTTTACTTTAAAAAGCTTT
>JBDOLX010000052.1:1386-7339 GCA_039832905.1 Desulfurobacteriaceae bacterium
AGAAGCGGCTCACCAAACCCTGAATAGAATAGTCTTTCTCTACTTTGTTCAGGAAAAAAGAGAATGGTTTGATACAAAAACAGGTGAAACTTTAGTCTCTTTTCTAGTAAGAGAGTATAAAGAGTTTAGAGAGAAAAATTCTAACGACAAGAAAAACTTTTTTGATTTTTTAAAAGCCCTGTTCTTTTCTGCTTTTAACAATAAAAAAGGCGAAATACACACAAAGTATTCTTTCTTGCCAGAAAGTTTAAAAGAACTTCTTTTAAATGCACCTTACCTTAATGGAGGTCTTTTTGAGGAAAACGAACTTGATGAACTTGGTTTTGAAATTCCAGACCAGTTTTTCCTTGAAGAAGATTTAATAAGGGGAAAACTTGGACTTATTCCTTTCTTAAACAGCTACAACTTTACAATAGTTGAAGATCTTGAAAACGATAAATACTTAGCTGTAAACCCTGAATTTATTGGAACAATTTATGAGAAACTCGTGCACTTAGATTCTTCAGAGCTTCTTAAAAGCTTTGAGGATAAGATAGACTCTGAAGGAGTTTTAAAAGGTATAGTCTACACGAAAGAACCAGAAATAAGATTTATGGTCTCAAGATCTTTAATTCAGTATTTCAAGAACAATACAAACTTAGACGAAGAAACCATCTATGATTTTGTCTTAAAAGAAGAATTTGAACCAGAGGACAAAAAAACAAAAGAGATTCTGAAAACGGCTTTAGATAACCTAAAAGTTGTTGACCCTGCTTGTGGTAGTGGAGCTTTCTTAGTGGCTATGGTCGATGCCATTTATAGACTTTATGAAAAACTTAGGGAAGTTGAAAATGGATATGAACTGAGGAAAAAGATTATAGAGAACAACGTTTACGGCGTTGATGTAATGGAATGGGCGGTAAAGATTGCGGAGCTCCGTCTCTGGCTTTTCTTAATAGTTGAAGCGGAACTTAAGAAAGAAGAGGTAATGGTTAAACCACTTCTTCCGAACCTTTCCTTTAAAGTTAGGGTTGGAGACAGCTTAATAGAAGAGGTTGGAGGAATAGACTTTTCACTTTTAAGAAGCAGGAGAAAGTGGCTAAAATCTTCTATATCGCAAGAAGTTAAAAGAAAAATAGCAAGTCTAAAGAAGAAAAAGTTTGCATTTGCAGAAAGCAAAAAAGATGCTCCAAAAAAGTGGGAAATAGAGAAAGAGGAAGTTGAACTTTTTAACATGATAGTTGAAGAGAAAATAGATAAAATAAAGAAGAAGTTGAGGGAGTTAGGAACTCTAAAATCCCAAAGAGATCTTTTTGGAAATGAAGATAAGAAGAAACTATCCCTTTTTGAGAAGGAAGAGAAAAAACTTTTGAGAGATCTCGAGATTTACGAAAACTTGAAAAAATCTTTAAAGAAAGGAAAAAGACCTTTTATTTGGGATATTGACTTTGTTGAAGTTTTTTATGGGGAAAAGAAAGGTTTTGACATAGTTATTGGTAATCCTCCTTACGTTAGACAAGAAAAGATAGCTCCTCCAGATAAAAAAGAGGAAGACTTTAAACCTTCTGAGTGGAGAAAACTTAAAAAAGAGTATAAAGAAAAGCTTCAAAACATGGTTGTTAACCTTTACGGCAAGGAGTATAAACCTGATGGAAAAGCAGATTTATACGTTTACTTTTACTTTAAAGCATTGAGTCTTTTGAACGAAAGAGGAACTCTTGCTTTTATTACTTCAAACTCTTGGCTTGATGTCGGTTTTGGAAAAAGTTTACAAGAATTTCTTTTGAAGAAAACAAAAATCTACTCAATAAACGACAACCAAGCAAAAAGAAGTTTTAAAGAAGCGGACGTTAACACCGTTATTGTTTTCACTTCTTCTCCAAACGATAACGAAAGTGAGAACCTTGAAAATGTCGCAAAATTTGTAATGTGGAAAGTTCCTTTTGAAGAGGTTGTAAACTTTAAAGACTTTAAGGATTTACTCTTGTTTATAGACGATCTAGAATGCAAAGTGGAGAACAAAGACCTTACAGAACTTTCGGAAAACGTTGTTTCTTTAAATGCCTTTAGGGTCTTTCCGATAAAGCAGAAGGATTTATTAAGAGATGGAACCAAAGACGGAAAGTATGAAGGAAACAAGTGGGGTGGAAAATTTCTAAGAGCTCCAGACATTTTCTTTACAATCCTTAAAAAGGGGAAAGGGAAACTTGTAAAACTTGGAGATATTGCAGAGGTAAAAAGAGGATTTACAACAGGAGCAAACGAATTTTTCTATGTTGAAGATTTAACAGATAAGCTCTCTGACAGCGAACTTGAAAAAGTTGAAAACCTAAGAGGTTTTACTTCAGTTGAAAAGATAAAAAAGGCGGGACTCAGAATTGTAAAACCGAGTAAGTGGGGAAAGAACGCAAAAGATTACAAGCTCTTTCTGATTGAAAAGGAATTTTTGAAACCTGTAATAAAAAGTCCGAGAGAACTTAAAACGATAGTTGTAAGGGAAGAGGATTTAAAGTATAGAGTCTTTATGTGTAACAAAACCAGAAAGGAACTTTCTGGAACTTTTGCACTTGACTATATAAAGTGGGGAGAAGAACAGGGATTTCATAAAAGACCAACGTGTAAGAGCAGAAGAGAGTGGTATAGCTTAGGAGAAAGAAGAATTAGCGATTTCGTTGTTTCCGCTAAAGTTGGTGAACGTTTTGCTTGTTGGAAGAATGGAAAGTTTTTAGCAGATAAGATTTTATATGATGTCTTTATTGGGAAAGATATAGATAAGGAAAAAACTTTAGTTGCGTTAAATTCTTTAGTTTTCCGTTTATTGGTAGAAATGTTTTCTCGTCAGTTAACAGGAGCTCAGGCAATTTCCGATATAGACGTAATAGTGTATAAAGAAAGCTTTTTGATTGACCCTAATATTCTTGGTAAGACTTTAGAAATGGATGACTATCAGAAAGTCCTTTCCATCTTCACCGAACTCGGCTTTGACCCGAACAAACCAATAAGAGAACAAGAACCTAACCCACTCCCAGACCGAAAAGCCCTTGACGACATAGTCTTTGACGCTCTTGGCTTAACAGAAGAGGAGAGAAAAGAAGTCTATTACGCCGTTGCAGAGCTCGTGCAGAATAGATTGAAAAAAGCGAGAAGTGTTTAGGAGGGAGGAATTGATACGGAAGTTAGTTATTGAGAATTTCCGTTCTATTAAGGAACTTGAAATGGAGTTAACAGGTTTTAATGCTTTAATAGGTCCCAATAGTTCGGGGAAATCAAATATTCTTAAAGCTCTTAATCTAATTATTGGAGAAACATATCCTTCTGTGAGAGCATTTAATGAACATGATTTTTGTCTGCACAATAAATCTAAAAGGATATCAATAGAAGTTCACTTCAACAAAGCTCTTGAAGTAAACGACAAGGTGTGGGGATTTAAACTGACGTATGATGGAGATACACTTAACTATGTGGCTTTAGATGATTCGGGAAATGTATTGTGTTATCCTAATAGTGATAGAGAAGTGAAGGTTTCAACTAAAATGAGAGAAGAAGTGACTCTTATGTATCTTCCTTTAGATAGGCAAGCCCATCACCAGATAACTCCTTCTCAGTGGAAGCTTTATGGAAAATTATTAAAGCATATAGCTTCCTATATAGATGAAGAGACAAAAAATAAGTTTAAATCTGCTGTTGAGGAAGTGTTTGACGAAAAGATATTCCCTTATGTAGAAAATATAGAAAGACAACTGAGAAATTTTGTAAGAGAGCAAACAGGTTTAGATGTAGCCCTTAGGTTATCACTAATAGATCCTACTAACATCCTGAAAGATTTGAGACCAAGGATAAAATATCCTGAGAACTTTGAGGTAGATGTAGAGTTAGAAGGGGCGGGTGTTCAAAGTGCTGTGGCTATCGCCATGGCTAGAGTTTATGCTGAAGTTACGAATCGTCCTCTGGTATTAGCAATAGAGGAACCAGAACTTTATTTGCATCCTCATGGGTGCAGACATTTTTACCGTTTATTAAAAGAACTCTCCAATAGTGGAGTGCAGGTTGTCTATACCACTCATGAAAGAAGTTTTGTGAGGGTTGAGGATTATAGGTCTATTTGCATAGTTAGAAAAAAAGGTCTACAGACAGAAGTTGCTCGTGTCAGTTCAGAAGTTGATGACTTATCTATACTAAAAACAGCTTCCAAATTCAATGAAGAACTTAACGAAATTTTCTTTGCTGATAAAGTTGTTTTAACTGAGGGAGTGAATGATAAGATAGCTTGTGGATTTTGTTTAGAATGGTTAGGAGTAGATTTAGACAAGTCTAATGTCTCTATTGTGGATTGTGGAGGAATTGAAGAGGTTAAATCCTTGGCAAGAATTTTAACTAACCTTGGAATAGAAACATATGCCCTTCTAGATGAAGACCCAAATAACGCAAAAACAGATAGAGCAATTGAAGAAGTTAAAGATATTTTAGGAGATGAAAATGTTTTTTTACAGACTCCAAATTTAGAGGGTATTTTTAATTACTCTAATGGTAAATTTAAACAAAAGAAAATACGAAAATTTTTATCGGAGTACCTAGAAAAGAACGGGGTGCCACAAGTATACAAAGAGCTAAAAAACAAAATATTTCCTGATAACTAACTTTTGCGAGGTTAAAATAGATGAAGATTTCTTTTTACAACTTCGGTAGTATTAAAAGTGCTGAGTTATGGATAAAACCTTTTACGGTTATTGCAGGTAAAAACGAGACAGGGAAGTCTTTCGTTCTAAGGACTTTGTATGGAATTTTTTCCTCTTATCATAAATCTGGAGATAAAGGTTTAGTTTCTGGTAAATTCACAGTAGGTGGAATATCTGCAAGAAATTTAGAACAAAAATTGAGGTGGATATTTCAACAGAGACAAATAGGAAACTTGGTTAATAAACTTGTGGAAGTAAAAGAAAAGGAAGAAAAGAAAGCAACAATAGAGATTGTTAGTGAAAGAGGTAGAAGTCTTATTAGTATGTCTGCGTCTCAAAAAAGAAAAGTGGATTTTTCTGACGAAGAAATAATTCTTGACTTAGTTATTCATCATGCAAATTTTATTGCAACTCCTCTAGTTTTAGATTTGGAAAAGGGGATGTCCTATTACAAAACAATGTTTCCTAACAACTACGGAATTCCCGATATCTACTGGGACATTATAAAGGATATTAAAAATGTTGGTATTGCTGACACGGTGGAACTTGAGGAAATATACGAAAAAATAAAAGAGATAATAGGAGGGCGTTTTGAATATGATCCAAAAGAGGGATTCATTTTCCGAAAAGGAAAGTTTAAGTTCAATGTGAATCTTGTTGCTTCAGGTATCAAAATTTTTGGTCTGGTACAGCTTTTAATAGAGAGAAACTTCCTTGGTAAAAATACCGTGTTTATCATTGAAGAACCTGAGGTTCATCTCCATCCATCACTAAGATTTAAGCTCATTGATATTTTTAGACTTCTTTCTAAAAATGGAGTTTTCGTTATTTTTTCTACTCACAGTCCAGAGATAATTAGATATATTGAATATCTTTTGAGAAAGGGAGAACTCTCTGAAGAAAACACAGAAATTCTCCATCTTATAAAGGAACCTGACGGTTCTATTGGGAAAAGGGAACCTCAATTAGAAACAATAGAAGAAATTTTAGAATCTCTTACAGAGGATTACTTCTACCTTGTTATGAAAGAGAAACTGGAAGAAGGAGAAAAAAAGAATGAAAATAAATAGTGTTAATTTTCAAAACTTTATCTCTAATACCTTTGACTGTCCTTCTTTCGAACCAGAAACTCCTCTTATAGATTTTGATAAGCTTAGACTTCAGGTATGGAGTCAACTAAGATCAGTTGACGCTTTGGATATTCAAAACGGCAAAATAGTAATGTATGAATTCAGCACATTTAGAGATTTAATTGAGTATCTCAAAGATACTGATTTCACAGAAAAACAAGCTTTTAT
>JBDOLX010000053.1 GCA_039832905.1 Desulfurobacteriaceae bacterium
GTTTAAGTATTTCTTTACAAATACCCTCTAGTTCTGGGTGTTCATACATCCATTGATCTGTATAATATGTACTATGTGCAGTCTTGAATATTTTATCAGACATGGAAATAGCGTCTGGATTTTCAGCAAAATACTTATCATAAAAATCTAAGATATCCTGTTTGAATTTTGATCCATCTGGATCAATCGCCGCTGTAAATACTGGAGTCGGAAATAACCAATCAAGTTTTGAAGTTTCAGAAACATTTTCAGTTCTGATACTTTGATCTATACGAACACTACTCATCAACAACCTCATCAATGAATTTATCAAGTCCAAGTTGTTTCTTCTTCCGTTTTTCCCTCTTCTAACAAAACTGCACCGTGGTCAAATTTTAATCTTTGTAGAGCTCTCACTTTTTCCCCACCTGTAAGTTTCTTCCAAACGGTAAATGACTCGTCAATTTCAACTTCTATGTAGAACTTCCTTCCTGTGATGTCTTCTGTCATATACTCCGCCCAATCATCGTGTGGTTCAGCCTCTTTCACTATCAGAATTACTCCGTCAATTTCTATAAGACTATTTTCTAGAAGCTTTAAAAGATTTCTTCTTTTTGCTCTTTTAGACCTTTTCAACCTATCTATCGCTTCTATAACTGTATCCCAAGTTATATTACTCACCGTGCCCCCCATATTTTCTCTTTAAAAACTCAACCTCTTTCTTAAATTCTTTGCTGTCGCTGTCAAAAGCATCTTTTATCTTCTGGAGCTCTGCTCTTATAAGAGTTAATCCTTCTTTCAGTTTCTCAAAATTTCTCTCCGATGAATCCAGAGATAGATAGCTTGAAATAAGTCTTTGTAG
This sequence comes from Desulfurobacteriaceae bacterium, assembly GCA_039832905.1. Lineage (NCBI taxonomy): Bacteria > Pseudomonadati > Aquificota > Aquificia > Desulfurobacteriales > Desulfurobacteriaceae > Desulfurobacteriaceae bacterium. The sequence goes on from JBDOLX010000053.1 coordinate 842, forward strand.
GTATTCGTCGGACAGTTTTTCTATTTCATACTTCCTGTCAACAGGAATCTCGGCATCCTCAAGGTCTTTGAGAATTTGGGCTATGCCTCTAAGTTCGTCGTAGATAAGATTTCTTTCGGAGAGGTCTAAATGCTCGTCCTTTGTAATTCGAACAATAAGAGAAAGGAACTTTTCTGGAAGTGTGGACTCTGTAGAGGTCTCATTCCCAAAAGTATCTCTCTGTTTTTCGGCATTTGAAGAACCATCCGAACTATTCCTGTTCGCTATTAAAAACTTTACAATAAACCAAATAGAAAAAAGTAGTACCAGAAGAAGAAGTATCCTGAATATTAATCTTATAATACACATTTTTTATCCCTCTAAGATAATTTTTGAGAAAACAATCCAAACTCTTCACTGCTCAAGTTTTTCTTTGAGCTTCTTGTTCATCTCTTCAAGCTTGGCTATGTTCTGCGTAGCAACTTCTATTCCTCTACGTCTTACTTCTTCAAAATCTGTTATTGCAGACATCAGTGTATTGTAGGCCTCCTCAAGTTTATTTATCGCAACAACGGGACTTGTGTACAAGGATTCAATTTCTTTAGTTTGTCCTTTAATCGCCTCTGCATTTGATTTTAGGAGCTCAGCGGTATATTCTTGAGTTGCTTTAACCGTCTCCATTGCTCTCTTTTGATTAATAAGAGAAGTCCTTATAGAAAGTCCTATAGTTAAAACGGTTTTGGTTATTGTTATGGTTCTTTCAATTGCATCGAGGAGAGCTCTGTTGTTCTGGAGTGTCTGCTCAATAGAAACGAGAAACTGCAGGTTTGCCTGTAAAATGGTCTGTAAGTCCTGAATTCTCGTAGAAAAAGTGAAAATCGCTCCTTCTATTCTCTTTTTCTCTACGGGATCATCGACAATCTGAGCTCTCTCTTTCAGCTTTTCAAGAATCTGTTTTCCTAAGCCGATCTTTTCTTCAAGTTCTTTATTGAACTGCTTTAGTTCTTCCTGCAGTCTTTCGAGCTCTATATTATCCCTAATTATCTGATCCTTAGAATCCGAAAGATGCATAGAAATTCTCTCTATATACTGTCCAATAGTCTCATACTTTTCTGCAATGAGTTTTATAAGTTCTTCTCCTTTCGGAACGAGATGGAGCAGTTTTTTCCAGAAGGGAGCTTTTTCTTCATAGTACTTCGGATTGAGTTCTTCCAACTTTTGTTGGAGAGAGTAAAGCTGGTCGGTAATAGGCTTGGTGGCTTCATCTTTGGCATAAAAAACTATCTTTTTCTCCAATGCCGAAACTTTATCTGCCACTCTTTTTTGTTCTTGAAGACCAAATTTTTCTGGAGCTCTTACAGCCTCTTCAAGAACTTCGTCCGTTATAACAACTATCTTAGGTTGTTCTGTTGTGTTCATTATCTACCTCCTCTTGAAAAGACAAGAACTTTGTCTAACTTAAGTGGATTCTACCATTCACTGAAAAGAAAAATTGGAGGGGGAGAGCTCTAAAACTATTCAGTTAAAATTAAAGGTATAAGAAAACATAGAGGAAGTATAATAGGAAATTCGTTCAACTGAATCTGCCGACTTCAAAGATCATTTTCTAGTGAATTTAAACAATTATTCTAAAAGATTAGAAAAAGAGGACTTAAACGTTAAGGGATTACTCAAAAACAACAACCTTTCTAAACACATAGCAGACGCAAGCTGAAAAAGGTTCATCTCCTATCTGGAGTATAAATCAAAACTTTACGGTAGAATACTCATCAAGGCAAATCCGTTCCATCCCTCATCAAAGCTCTGCTCTGTATGTGGATACAAGAACGAAAATCTCAAACTGTCTGATAGGAAATGGAAGTGTCCTAACTGTGGAACACAGCACGATAGGGATTACAACGCAACGCTGAATCTCTTAAAGGAAGGATTGAAACTCATAAAGGGGTCGCTCACCTTACGAGCGGTAGGGTTGGAAGACCCGAACTTACGCCCGTGGAGAGTGCTAACGCACTCGTTGAAGCGGGAAGCCCCTCATTTCAATGAGGGGTAGTTCACACCCACAGATGTAGACAACTCCTTCATTTCCAACTTTTGCAAAATGGCGAGTTCCAGCTGGAACATTCATCTTATCGCCAGGATATAAAGTAACAACTTCTCTTTCCGTACCAATTGTTATCTCGCCATCAATTATCCACCTTACTTCATCAAAAGGATGGGTATGCCAGTCATAAGTGGTGTTTGGTGGGTCATACCAAACAAAAAGATTCGTATATTCCTCCTTTTTTAATATTTTGAGAACTTCGTCCTTATCTATGATTCCTGTTCTTACAACCATTCTTTTTCTCCCTTTAAAAGCTTATATTTCTTTTTTATGAGAAAACCGAAAGGAGGGAAATAGAAAGCATATGGTAAAAGGAATTATAGTAGAAAGAGCTGGTCAAAAGATTACGGTTTTTGTTGAAAAAGAAGGAAAGTATTACAGAGGAATACCTCTTGGTAAAGTAAGAAAAAAAGACAAAGTTTATGCTGGGGATATTGTAAAAGGAAGAGTGGTTGACAAAGAAACATTTGCTATTGAAGAAATTGAAGAAAGAAAGAACCTTCTTATTAGACCCCCAATAGCTAATGTTGATAAAGTTGTTATAGTTTCCACGATCCAGAATCCGCCTTTTCAAAATTTCCTTCTTGACAACTTGCTTGTTGTCTATAGCCATTTAGGACTTGAAACCACAATTGTTTTCAACAAAATAGATATCCTTGATGAGGAAGGAAAAAAAGAACTTGAAAAGTGGTTTAAAATCTACACTGAGGCTGGATATAAAGTCATAAAGGTAAGTGCCGAAACTGAAGAGGGATTACCTCAGCTAAAAGAGGACTTAAAGGGAAAGATTTCCATATTTGCTGGACCTAGTGGGGTTGGAAAGAGCTCTATCATTTCTAAACTTACAGGAAGAGAACTTAAAGTTGGAGAAGTGAGTAAGAAAACCGAAAGAGGAAAACACACGACAAGAGAAGTAAGCCTCATTCCTTTTGATGGAGGATTTATTGGGGATGCTCCCGGATTTTCTCGCGTAGATGCCCTTAACTTTATGGAAAAAGAGGATGTTAGATTATACTTCCCTGAGTTTTTAAGGTATGAATGTAAGTATTCTGATTGTATGCATCTTAACGAAGATGGTTGTATGGTAAAAGAGGCTTTAAGACGAGGAGAAATCTCTTGTGAAAGATATAAGAGCTACCTTAAGATGATAAAAGAATTTGTAAAGTGGCTTCCGGAGGTTTGCGATTAATGGCTATAACAACAGCTACTTTCTTGGAAAAGAAGAAGAAGGGAGAGAAGATATCAGTTATTACTGCTTACGACTACCTTACTGCAAAGATAGTGGATAGTGCAGGAGTTGATGCCATTTTGGTTGGAGATTCTCTCGGAATGGTAGTTCTTGGGTACTCCTCAACTATTCCAGTAACCCTTGAAGAAATGATTTATCACACAAAGGCAGTAGTCAGGGCAAGAAAAAATGCAATGGTAATAATGGATATGCCATTCCTTTCTTACCAAACAGGAATAAGAGATGCCATTTTAAATGCTGGAAGAGCATTAAAAGAAACAGGTTGTGATGCAGTAAAGATTGAAGGTGGAGTAAGCCAAAAGGAAACTATAAGAGCTCTTGTAGAAGCAGGTATTCCCGTTATGGGACATATAGGTTTGCAACCTCAAAGCGTGAACATTTATGGAGGTTACAAACTAAGAGGAGTAGGGGAGGAACGGGAAAAACTAATAGAGGATGCAAAAGCTGTTGAAGAAGCAGGTGCTTTTGCAGTAGTTCTTGAAAAAATACCAAAGGATCTGGCAAGAGAGATAACAGAAATGCTTTCCATTCCAACTATAGGAATTGGAGCCGGCAAGTACTGTGATGGTCAAGTTCTTGTTTTCCACGATATGGTAGGACTTTTCGATGAGTTTAAACCAAAGTTTGTAAAACGTTATGCAGAACTTGGAAAGTTGGCAAAAGATGCTGTTAGACAGTACGTAGAGGAAGTAAGGAGCGGAAAGTTCCCAGACGAGGAGCATTCCTATTGATACTGGAAGTTAGAAATGTTTATAAAGAGTTTCCGATAAAGAGGAACTTTTTCGGGAAAGTTGTTAAGCAGTTAAGAGCACTTAGCGGCGTATCTTTAAAAATCTTTAAAGGAGAAACTGTTGGAGTTATCGGAGAAAGTGGATGTGGAAAGTCCACTCTTGGCAAAATAATTCTTGACCTTGAAAAGCCTACAAAAGGTGAAGTCCTTTATAAGGGAAAGAATATTAATCTTTTAAAAGGAAAAGATTATAAAGTTTACAGAAAAAATGTTCAGGCTGTTTTTCAAAATCCCCAAAGTTCTTTAAATCCAAGAATGAAAGTTTGGGAAATAATTACGGAAGGGTTAAAGATAAACTACTCCTTTTCTAAAGAAGAACTAAAAAGAATTGCTAAAGAACTTCTTGAAAAGGTGGCATTACCTTCATCTTACTTGGAAAAGTATCCTAAAGAGCTCTCAGGAGGACAAAAACAAAGAGTAGCAATAGCAAGAGCTATCGCTATGAAGCCGGAGCTTATTGTTCTTGATGAACCCACTTCAGCACTTGACGTTTCCGTTCAGGCACAAATAGTAAACCTTCTTATAGACCTTAAAGAAGAACTTAATATTTCCTACTTTTTCATTTCCCATTCTTTGCCAGTTGTTGAAGTGATTAGCGATAAAGTAATCGTTATGTATAAAGGTTTTATAGTCGAAGAAGGAGAAACCTCAAATGTTTTAGGATCTCCCAAACATCCTTACACAAAGTTGCTTATTTCTTCTCTACCTTCTTTTGAGAAAAAGAATAAGGAAAAAATACCTATAGATACTCTTTTTGAGGAAAAAGACATCCAAGAAATAAAAGGTTGTCCCTTTTATTTAAGGTGCAATATAAGAAAAAAAGAGTGTCTATCTTATGATATGAAACCTTTTGAAATATCCGGAAACCATAAGGTTTCATGCATAGGAGTTTTTTAATATTTTAAACTATTTTGTTTAAAAAATTTTTTTTGTAAAATACTAATAAACTTTATTTAGGGAGGAGGAAAAGTGATGGGGAAATTTTTCGTATTTCTCTTTGTTACGTTATCTCTGATAAATGCATACGGAGATACAAAGGAAACAGACTACTTTTCAGGAGGAATGAAAGCTTATAAAAACAATAACTATAAAAAAGCTTTAGAGTTTTTTAAGAAAGCTTATGATATAGGGAATAGTAAAGGATGTTATGAACTGGGAGCTATGTATCAGAATGGAGAAGGAGTAGGAAAAAACTATCAAAAAGCTATTGAATTTTACTCCAAAGCTTGTGAACTAGGAGAGGGTAAAGGATGTACGAACTTGGGATATATGTATGATTTTGGTTTAGGAGTGAAAGAAGATGACCAAAAAGCTGCTGAACTTTACTCTAAAGGCTGTAAGCTAGGAGATGGATTGGGATGTTACAACTCAGGAGTTATGTATCAAAATGGAAAAGGAGTAGGAAAAAATTATCAAAAAGCTGTTGAACTTTATTCTAGAGCTTGTAAACTGGGGAAGGGCGGAGGATGTACAAACTTGGGATATATGTATGAAGATGGCTTAGGAGTAGAAAAGAACTATCAAAAAGCTATAGAACTTTACTCTAAAGGTTGTAGATTAGGAAATGGGTTGGGTTGTAACAATCTAGGAGTTATGTATGCTAAAGGAAAAGGTGTAATAAAAGATGATAGAGAAGCCGTTAAACTTTACCTTAAAGCTTGTTCTTTGGGAAATGCATTAGGATGTAGTAATTTAGCTTACAGGTTTTATAACGGACAGACGGTAGAAAGGGACTTTGAAACTGCTATATTTCTTTGGGAAAGAGCTTGTGAGTTAGGATATAAAGTGTCTTGTCAAAAAGTAAAAGAAGTGGAGAACGAACTAAAGAAAAGACCTTCCTTTTTTGGTTTAAAGGTTGGTTTTACAACAGAAGAAGAGTTTAAGAAGATTGTGAAAGATAAAGGTTGGAAGATAGAAAAAGCAGGTCATAGAATTGTTAAAGATGACATATCCAATCCAAACGTTACTGGTTATGTTGTTTCAGGAATACCTCTTGAAAAAATCTCATCTGCTTACTTTTGGTTTTTCAAAGGAAAACTCATGAAAATTGAATATCGTCTTTCTGAAAGCAAGGACAAATCTACTTTTTATACCTACTACGACCTTTTAAGGAATAAATATGGAAATCCAGATAGTTATACAAAACCTCATCTTGCAGATGGAAAAGCAGTTTGGAACATAGGAGGAGTGGAAATAAAGCTTTTTTCTCCGTGGGTTAGCGAGATAACCTATTTAACTTATACAGATCTTTACCTCTCTTCCTTAGCTGATAAATCTGATAGAGAAATCTATAAAGAAGAAACCAAAAAGGAAGCAAAACCTCTTGAAGGTATTTAATTTTAGTTTCTACTCTCTCTTATTTTTTTCTTTCTACTTTTTTCTCCTTAGATAAAAGTACAAAGAGGTTTAGTGAGACTAAAACTTCCAGAGACTGGAACGGTCAAGATTTAAAAAATTATATCATGCTACAAATACTTTAACATCTTTACCCAACAACTTTTGAAGACTTTCAGTTAGCTCTATTACTTTATCGTTTCAAGTTGTGGGACTTCTACGAGAATAGCACGTTGAGGAGTTAAAAAGGGTGAAATGCCGAGTTCTTCGGTTTAATGTTCCTTTCCTTCAAAAAAGGTAAGGTCTTTTTATAAGCTATTTTTAAAAGTTCATCTTCAACATATGGAAAGTTTAAAATAAAATTTCTAGATTAAACACTCCTTGCTACCGTATAAACAAAAACCTTTTTAGCACCGCTTTTTTTAAGTTCTTTTGCAAGTTCATTACAAGTTGAACCTGTTGTAAAAACATCGTCAAAGATCAGAACCTTTTTCCCTTCTACACTATAGCTTACTTCAAAAACACCTTTTATGTTCTTTTCTCTATCTTCTGCTGAAAGTTCCGATTGTCTTTTGGGATTAAAAAGCTTTTTGGCAAGAGGCACGTAAGAAATTTCCGCACCTTCTAAAATTACCTCACATTGGTTGAATCCTCTCTCTTTCATTCTTTCTTCACTTAAAGGCACGGGAACAACAAAATCTGGAGAAACTTTTTTCAAAAAGTTTAAGAAGTGACTTTTGATAGTTTCTCCTATTTTTAAACCGATAGGTTTTCTCTTTTCAAATTTTAGTGCTTTTAGAGAGATGTCTATAAGGTCATTGTAAAGTCCAAAATACTCTACTTTGTCAAAGAAAAATTTTCTTTTCTTCTCATAGCATTCCCTACATAAATCTCCAATCCCCGGTTTTAATTTTAGTGGGAAACCACAGAGTTTGCATTTTTTTCCTTTAAACTCCTTAAAGAAACTTTTCCAACAATCTTCACAAGCAATGTAATAGTGGTCTAAAAGAAGAAAACTTCCACACGCAACGCAGTATTCAGGAAAGAGGATATCTAAGAAAACGTTTTTCGCAAGCTTTAAGAAAGAAGTTTTTCTACCTCTTCCCAACCTTTTCCAATTTCCTCTTTTAGAAAGCTTTTTACTACATCCTCAACTAGTTCCTCGTTTGAATCAATTATTTCTTTTGCTAAGGAAATTACTTTCTCGTTTTGATTTTGTTCTCTTAAAAACTCAACGAGGAAATCTGCAAGTTTTTTACCTTTATCAACATAAGATACAAGTTCCTCTTCACTTCTTACCCGTCTTTTATCAATTCTAAGGAGTAAAGACTTTTTCTCTATGTCTTCTAAAACTTTCTTAAACGTTTCTATCTCCAAATCCTTATACGTATAGCTAACTAAAACAACTGGAGGAATTTCATGCCTTTCCACTCTATCAAGAAGTTTTAAAAGTTCTTCTTTGACATTTTCCTCGGTTAAATTCAGAACTTCAAAAGGACGTAAATTTTCAATCTCTACTCTTTTAAATTCGTTACTTTCAATATCAAGTATGTTAAATCCTCTTTTTCCAAGAAGGGCTTCTTTTTTGGTTCTAAATTCGGTAGAACCTGCGTAACTAAAAATTCCTTTCCCAAGATTCTCTTTTAAGAATGCGTGGATGTGTCCTCCAGCGTAGTAGTTAAAGTTTCTTGGAAAATCGGAAAATTCCATTTCAAAGCTTTCCTCGTAAGGTAAATACTGCCCTACCCCTTGGTGGAACATAAGGATTGAGTATTTAAATTTCTCTGCTTTCTCCTCTAAAGATGGGAAGAACTCTTCTTTTAACGCATTTATCATTCTTTTTGGGAAAAATCTAAATCCTGCAATTAAGATTCCGTCAATTTCTAGAACGTCGTAAGGATCAACCAGTTTTACAAGCTTTAACTCCTCTAAAATTTTGTGAGGTGGGATTGTTCCTCTTCTTAAGACCCTGTCGTGGTTTCCGGTAATGGCTATAAACTCTATACCAGCATTTTTTACTTTCTGCAAGATGGATATACACTTTGAAAGACTTACCATATCAGGTTGATAAGTTTCAAAAAGATCTCCTGTGTGCAAAATTATGTCAACTTTTTCTTCTATCATTTTGTCAATGGCTTTTTCAAAAGAAACAATGAAGTCTTTTTTCCTTTCTATTAGCCTATACTGGGTATAGCCAAGATGGGTGTCTGAAACATGGGCAATTTTTAACATCTTTCCCTCTTACTCATATTCAACAATTACAGTTCCACCGAAGCTACCAACTCTGACTATACGTCCATTTCCGTCTTTAAAGAGAACTGCACCCGTATGTCTACCGTTTTTGTCCATCTCAAACCAAACATAACCGTTTCCTTGATAGGTGGCTACAAGTTTTCCACCGTTAAAAACCTTAACGGTAAACTTTCCACCTGTAACTTTCAGTACTTCTTTTTCCATTTTGGTTTGCCACTTACAAGAACAGGAAAAGGTAGAAAAAAGCAAAGGGAAAAGAGATAGAAGAATCAACTTCCTCACAGCTTTTCTCCTTTTAGTTCTTCAAGAACTTCCTTTAGTTTTTTAATAAAGAAGATATTCTCTTTCATAGTTCCAATAGTTACTCTTATATGATCAGGGAAACCATAACCGTCCATTGCCCTAACTATTACACCTTTTTGTAAAAGCCTTTTGAAAACTTCTCTGCTTGGAAAACCTACCTTTACGAGAATAAAGTTAGCGTAAGTTGGAACATACTCAAGTCCAAGCTTTTCAAATTGTTCATAGAGGTACTTTTTACCTTCTTCATTTACAACTTGGGAGTGTTTTATAAACATTTTGTCTTCAAGAGCTGCAACTCCTGCAACTTGTGAAGGTCTTGTAACGTTAAAAGGTTGTCTAATTCTATTCATATCTTGGATTATCTCTTTCTTCGCAACGGCATATCCAAGTCTTAATCCTGCAAGTCCATAAATCTTTGAGAAAGTTCTTGTAACAACTATGTTCTTTTCGTAGATGTATTCAACGCCGTTTGGAACGTCAAATCCTGCACCAACAGCATACTCGTAGTAAGCTTCATCAAGAACAAGTAGAACATCATCTGGAAAGTCCCTTAAAAAAGCTTCAAACTCTTTTTTGGAGAAAGCCGTTCCAGTTGGATTGTTAGGATTGGCAAGGAAAACCACAGCTGTGTTTTCGTCAATAGCATCAAGGTGCGCTTTTAAGTCCATGTAGTAGTTGTCTTTAACTTTTACTACTTTATGTTCTGCACCAGATAGCTGAACAACTATTGGATATACAGCGAAAGACTTTTCGCTGTAAACGGCATTAAGTCCCGGTCTTAAGTATGCTCTTGAGATTATGTCAAGAGCTTCGTTTGAACCAAGTCCTACAAATATGTTCTCAACTTCTACACCAAGATGCTCGGAAAGCGCTTTCTTTAGATAAAAAGAATTTCCATCCGGATATCTGTGGAGGTTCTTTAAGTCCTCTATTATTGCTCTTACAGCTTGTGGAGAGGGTCCGAGAGGATTTTCGTTTGAAGCAAGCTTAACTATTTCATTTAGACCAAGTTCTCTTTTTAATTCGTCTTCGGGTTTTCCAGGTTCGTAAACGTGAACCTTTTTTATATGCTCAGGTAGAGAAAACATTTAACCTCCTTACAAACAAGTGGTAAGATATTTTCTTGACTTAGAGATTATAACCCGAGATAAAGAGGTCAAAAATGAAACCTGAATATGAACTAAAAGAACTACTTCTTGAGAAAAATCTAAAGCTTTCTGTTGCAGAAAGTTGCACGGGAGGACTTTTATCTTCAAGGATTGTAAACGTTCCGGGAAGTTCTGCCTATTTTATGGGTGGAATTGTAGCGTACGACAACACCATAAAGATGAAAGTGCTAAATGTTAGTCCAGAAACTTTGCTAAGATTTGGTGCAGTCAGCGAGCAAACCGCTAAAGAAATGGTTTTAGGAGTTAAAAGACTTATGAATACCGAGTGTGGAATTTCCATCACCGGAATTGCAGGACCAACTGGAGAGACACCAAAAAAGTCGGTAGGTCTTACATACATCGGGATATCTGTCAATGATAAGGTTGAAGTTTTTAAGTTTATCTTCGAAGACAAAGATCCTGATGAGGTAGCAAGAAGGAATGCAAGGAGAAGGAAGGCAGCCAAAAAAGCTCTAAAACTTCTCATAAAAATGCTAAAAGAGGAAACATGAAGGTACTTTTGATTCTTGGCAGTAATCTTGGAAATAGGTATGAAAACCTTAATAAAGCAGAAAAGTTAATAGAAAAGTTTGTGGGAAAGATTCTAAAAAGAAGTAAAGTTTTAGAAACAGCACCTTTTGGAGTTGTTAACCAACCTTACTTTTTAAACTTGGGACTTTTAGTAGAAACCCATCATCCACCTTTTGAACTTTTAAATCTTGTAAAGTGGATAGAAAAGAGAGTAGGAAGGTATAAGACCTTTAGGTGGGGACCAAGAGTAGTAGATATAGACATTGTAATCTATGGAAACTTTTTTATAGATACAAGAAAACTAAAAGTTCCCCATCCCGGTTTAAGGGATAGGGAGTTTTTTAAAACAATTAAAAGCTATTTGTTAGCTTAACCACTTCCATTAAAGTCTCAAAAGGTCTTCCTTCCTCTAAAACTTTTGTAGCAAGGTCTATTCCTTCTTCTACCGTTTTAACTTTATCACCTGCCAAAAGTGCAAAGGCTGCATTTAGGACAACAATCTCCCTTTTTGATCCTTTTTCTTCTCCTTTTAGTATTCTTTCAACAATTTTCTTATTTTCCTCTAAAGTCTCGCCACCTTTTAGCTCTTCAAAGGTTCCTCTCCTTAACCCAAAGTCTTCTGGGGAAATTTCGTAAGTCTTTAACTCACAGTCCGAAATTTCGGTGATCGTGGTCTTATCGCAGATTGTTATTTCGTCAGTGCCATCTTTTCCGTGGACTATAAAAGATCTTTTTGTTCCAAGTTTTAGTAGAACTTTCCCAAGTTTCTCTGTTAAATCTTCTCTAAACACTCCCATAAGTTGTCTTTTAGCTCCAGCAGGATTTGTCATTGGTCCAAGAAGATTAAATATGGTTCTTATTCCCAGTTCCCTTCTTGGTTTTACAACTTTTGCCATTGCAGGATGAAATCTTGGAGCAAACATGAAGCCAAAGTTCGTTTCTTTAATACATTCTGCCACTTCCTCTGGAGCTAAGTCAATTTTCACACCAAAGCTTTCCAAAATGTCTGCGCTTCCACATTTGCTCGAAACGGATCGGTTTCCGTGCTTTGCTACTGGTACGCCACAGGAAGCAACAACAAGAGCAACTGTTGTAGATATGTTAAAAGTTCCCTTTAAATCCCCTCCCGTTCCACAGGTGTCGACTATCTTTTCTTTAACATCTTCAGGGAGAGGAACTTTTAAACTCTTTTCTCTCATAACATACGTAGCACCTGCAACTTCTTCTTCTGTTTCTCCTTTCGCCCTCAAGGCAACAAGAATTCCTGCTATCTGAGCATCTGTAAGTTCTCCATCCATTATTTTTGTAAAGAGATCTTTGGTTTCCTCAAAAAATAAATTTTGCTTTTCAACCAGTTTATTTAAAACTTCCTTAACCTCCATCTTCTCCTCTCTGCTTTTAAATTTTAAAAATTTTAACATTGAATTCTTTAAGTACCTGGCTTTTCAAATCTTCCAGATCACTAACTCTAAATAGATGAGACAAACACTTACAATCACTTGAACCAAAGCCAAAAACGGGTTCTTCCGTTTTGGATATAAAATCTGCCAGTAAGCATTCAAGCCTTTTATTTTCCACTATCCAAACTTCAAGTGCTTTAAAAGAATCTTGAGCTGAAACGAAATCGAAATGCCAATGCTTTTTCTTGTCCTTTTTAAGGTGTCTTTGTATTCTTTTTTTCAATCCTCCACTTCCAAAAGCTGAACCGACATAAAGATAAGTTCCCTTCTTAAGAAAGAATTTTTTACCGCTTCTTACTTTTAGAGAAACGTCATCTATTGAGAAAACGAGGCAATAAGTTCCTTTTGTGTTCTTTTTTAGAAACATCTTTTTAAACTCCTGTTTTGTATTTTGGTTGATTGGTTGAATGGAGAAATGGTTGAATTGGAAAAGAAATTTTAAAATATGAAATGAATAAACAAAAAAGGGAGAGCTAAAGTGGCTTCTTACTCTGTAAACGACCTTACTTTCTTTACGAATGAGGAAGGAAGAAAGTTAATAGATAGGTTTAAAGCCGTTCTTAGAGATACTAGAGAACTTGACATTATCGTCGGTTATTTCTACCTCTCAGGACTTTATCAGTTACACGAAGAGCTTGAAAAGGTAGACAAAATCAGAATTATTGTTGGAATGCAAGTAGGGAGAGGCGTTTTTAATCTTTTGGAAAAAGCAAAGAGCGTTGCTGAATCAAGGAAGGAATATCTTGAAAAAGTGGTAGAAGAACTATCAAGTAGAGATTACGAAGATTCTCTTGAAAGAGAAAAAGCTATTAGAAAATTTATAGAGTGGATAAGAAGTGGAAAACTTGAGATAAAGTACTATCCCCACTCTCCACTTCATGCAAAGCTTTATATTTTCAAAAGTAGAGGTGAAGTAGACCTTGGAAGAGTTATTACAGGTTCTTCAAACTTTACAATCTCAGGACTTAAAGAAAACTTGGAATTTAACGTAGAACTTAAAAATGCAAGTGATGTTCTGTTTGCCATTGATCGTTTTGAAGCTTTATGGAAAGAGTGTGTAGATATATCAGAAGATATTGTTAAAACAGTTAAAGAAAGAACATGGCTTAACGATACTCTTTCTCCTTATGAACTTTACCTAAAGTTTCTCTACGAATTTTTACACGACCAGCTTGACTTTAAGGAAGAAGATCTAATTCTTCCAGAAGGTTTTAAGAAACTAAAGTATCAAATAGAAGCTGTTGCAGATGCTGAATCAAAACTTAAAAAGCACGGAGGAGTTTTTCTTTCAGACGTTGTTGGGCTTGGTAAAACCTTCATAGCAGCAATGCTTTGTTCAAAACTTAAAAAGAAAGTTCTCGTCTTTGCACCACCTCACCTTACTGAATACTGGGAAGATGTTCTCAGAGAGTTTGGAGTCCGATCAAAGGTTATCTCTTCAGGACTTTTGAAAAATATTAATCCCCAAGAGTTTAAAGACTATCCAGTAGTTGTTATAGATGAAGCCCATAGGTTCCGAAACGAAGAAACAAAAAGTTATGAAAACTTACATTCAATATGTAAAGGAAAGAAAGTAATACTCATCACGGCAACTCCTTATAATAACAAACCTTCAGATGTAAAAAACCAGCTTTTACTTTTCCAAAATCGCTATCGGTCAACAATACCTGGGGTTACAAACCTTGAAGACTTTTTCAAAAACTTGGAAAGAAAAATAAAGGAAGTTGATAGAAAAAAGAATCCCAAAAAGTATAAGGAAGTCCTTAAAGAGTGTGGAAGAGAAATCAGAACAAAAATTCTTAGATATGTAATGGTTAGAAGAACAAGAAAAGAAGTGGAAAAATACTATGGAAAAGACCTAAAAGCTCAAGGTGTATCTTTTCCAAAAGTAAAACCTCCAAAGAAGGTTTATTACTTTTTAGACAAAGACCTTGATAATCTTTACAACAAAACAATAGAAACGATAGGAAACCTTTCCTATGCTAGATATAGACCTGCACTTTATCTTAAGACCAAGCTAAAAGAAAACGACCCTGAGTTTATTTCCCAGAAAAACTTAGCCGGTCTTATGAAAACGCTTCTTCTTAAAAGACTTGAAAGCAGTTTCGAAGCTTTTAGAAAAACCCTTGATAGATTCCTTGAATCCCACGAAAAGTTTTTAAAAATGTTTAAAGAAAAAGGGGAAGTTTACGTAAGTAAAGAAGTTGATGGATAGGAACGACTTGAAGAGGACAACCTTGACGAACTTTTTGAACTTGTCGAAAAAGGAAAGGTTAAGGTATACAAAAAAGAAGAACTCTTTTCTGATTTCTATAAAAATCTCAAAACCGATACAGAAACGATAAGAGTTTTAAGGGATAACTGGTATAGGATAGAAGAAGACCCAAAGTTAAATAAATTCTTAGATTTGCTGAAAGGTGAGGATTCTGTTCTTAGTAAAGCTAGAAAGATACTTATTTTTACAGAATATTCTGAAACTGCAGAATATCTTGGAAGGAAGCTAAAAGAAACTTTTGGAGAGTGTGTTCTAGTTTACTCCTCAAAATCAAAATCATCTGTAAGAAAGGAAATTATTGAAAACTTTGATCCTAATGCAAAGGTGCAGAAAGATGACATAAAAATTCTTATTACAACAGACGTTTTAGCAGAAGGTATAAACCTTCATCGTTCAAACGTTATAGTCAATTATGACATTCCTTGGAACCCAACAAGAGTTTTACAAAGAGTTGGAAGAATTAACAGAGTAGGAACGTCTTTTAAAGAGATTTATATCTACAACTTTTTTCCTGTAGGTGTAGCAGAAAAAGAGCTCGGACTTGAGGCAGCAGCCATAGCAAAGCTACAGGCGTTCCATCAAGCTCTTGGTGAAGATGCAAAGTACTTAACCGAAGAAGAAGAGGTTAACGCTCATGGACTATTCAAGAAAATGAACAGGTTAAAAGAAGATGAAGAAGAAGACTCTTTGCTTAAGTATGTGAAATTATTAAGAGAGATTAAGGAAAAAGAACCTGAGCTCTTTGAAAAGATAAAA
>JBDOLX010000054.1:0-9128 GCA_039832905.1 Desulfurobacteriaceae bacterium
CCACATATAGTAAGGTTTTCCATCATTTTCTCCTTATCCTTACATCTAAACTTTTCACTGTCTCTTCTATTCCTTTTAAAGGTCTTATAAAGCCAAATAGTATTTCCTTAAGCATAGATCTTATGAAGGGTTTTAAAGGAATTTTATTTCCATTTACAAAAAGTTCTACTTTTTCATTTCTATCCTTTATAAACTTTTCTTCAAGGAATGTTGCTACTTTTTGAGGGTTATCTAAGGGAAACTTTAAAACGCCATCAATATCTACCTCATAATCAGAAATAACTCCGATGACATTTTCTAAGTTTTTTACAAGTAATGGTTCCTTTATATCTTTTCTTGTTATCTCAAACTTAGGAACTTTACTTTTCTTAAAGCCTTCACATATTACTATGTCATAATCACTAAAGAGTTTAGAAGCTAAGGTTTCAAGGTCAAAGTCTTCAAGTTTTTTAAAAAGAATTAGCTCAGAAGGAGTAATAATACCGATTGCATTGGCTCCTGCTTCTTTGTATTTATAACTATCTTTCCCTTCTGTATCTTTTATGACATTCTCATGTTTAGTTGACTTTAAAACAGCTATCCTATAACCCTTTTCTTTAAGTATCTTTACAACCTCTTTAACGAATGTAGTTTTACCACTATTGTGATAACCTATAAAAGAAACGACAGAAACCAAATCAACCTCCTACTCTTTTATAAACATTCTTTCAGCTTCAAAAGTTCCCCATATGGTTGGAAAGTAGTTTTTTACTCTATTCCTTGCAGCCTCAAGAACAACGGGTGCTGCTATATAAATTAGAGGTTGCTCGTAAGATATTATCCAATAAGCTTTTTTATAGATTTTTACTCTTTTTTCAAAATCAAGTTCTTTGGCTCCTTTTTCAAAAAGTTCATCTATCTTCTTTTCCCACTCTGTAGAGGGTTCTTTTTGCATTGGATTCCAAAGGTGTAACTGTCCTTTGCTCATCCAAACGTTTCTTCCTCCGTTTGGGTCTATAGATCCTGTAAGTCCAATTATTACAGCGTCAAAATCGTGAGTATGAAGAAGTTTCTCTACCAAGTTGTTAAAGTCAAGTGGTTGAAAGTGGACATCTATTCCAAGTCTTTTTAGGTCATGTTTGATTATTGCTCCTATTTTCACTCTCTGTGGATTGTTGGAGTTTGTAAGAAGATTAAACTCTACTTTGTGTCCATCTTCTGTTTCAAGCCATCCATCACCATTTCTATCTTTTAGACCTATTTCTTCTAAAAGCTTCCTTGCTTTCTCCAAGTCGTAAGGAAACTTTGGATAATTTTCATCGTAGTAGAGTTTATTGGCAGGAGTTACCGGTGAATAGACAGGATAACCAAGACCGTTGTAAACTGTAAGAATAATCCCTTTTCTGTCTATTGCGTGGGAAATAGCCCATCTAAACTTCCTGTTGGTAAACAGTTTCCACTTCCAGTCGGGGATTGCTCCTTTTTTTTGATTAAAGCACAAAAAGTCTGCAGTTAATGAAGCTCCAAGATTGTAGACAGTGTAATTGCCTTCTTTTTCTTTAGCCTTTAATTCGGGAAATTCATCTCCTCTTATACTGTAGAAATCAAGTTCTTTTGCTTTAAACTTTAAAAGCTGTGTGTTGGAATCAGGAATAATGAACTTGATTTTCTTGTCTATGTATGGAAGAGTTTTTCCACTTTCATCCTTTTTCCAGTAGTCTTTATTCCTCTCATAAACTAAATACTGTCCTGGAACATACTTTATTAGCCTATAAGGTCCTGTTCCAACAAGATTTTTAGGATTTTCAGAAACTGTCCAAGTTTCCATAAATTTCCCACTTTTTACCGTTTCCTCTAAGATATGTTTTGGGAAAATGGGAGCTCCGAGAGAGTATAAAAGTGGTGCAAAAGGTTCTGGAAGTTCAAAAACAACAGTGTATTTATCCATTTTTTTTACCTTTGGAAGCTTTCCATCTATTAAAAAGGAGTCTTTTGTAGAGTTTGGAATTTTCGGGTTAAAGTAAATTTGGTTATAAGTAAAGACGACATCATCTGCTGTAAATTCTTTGCCGTCAAACCATTTGACACTTTTCCTTAGGTGAAAAATCCACTTTTTTCCGTTCTCTTTAAATTCCCAAGACTCTGCCAATGCTCCTTTAGGTTTTAAAGTTTTCAAATCTATTTCTGTAAGTCCTTCAAACAGTTCTCCTACGGCATCGGTAGAGGAAGTTTCGTGTGCCATTACAAGGTTAAAAGTTTTAGGATCTGAGGAAGTAGCAAGGTATAGTGTCCCACCGTAGTTTCCGAGAAGTATTGTGATGTTATCAAGGTTAATGGTTTTTCCGAGGGAAAAAATTTCTTTCCTTTTGGAAGGTTCAGGAATGAGTGTAAGGAAAACAATAAACAGAACTATCATAGAAATAATTAAAAGTACACTGTTTCTAATTGCTTTCATAACGTTTCTTATCCGTAGATTTATTTTTTTTTAAGATAAAAAAAGCGGACAAAAAGCCCGCTTCCTAATTTTAACAAACTTTTCTACTTAGCTTGCAGGTGTGTTTCTGCATATAGGAACTGTATTAAGTATAGGAGCAATCAAGCTATTGTAACCACTAAAGACCTTATAAGCTTCTACAGAAACTGTATCCCATCCGCTGCTACATGATGTAGCAGTTGTAGCGTCATAGATATGATACCAGGTAGATAAGGATCCTGTGGAGTAGTCTGTATAGTAAGTTCCGTTTTTCAATATTTTTACGTAGAATGATCCACCTGTTCCTGAGTAAGATACAGTCTTTAAGAAAATATTACCACCAGTAGAAGGAAGGATAATTCCCCCTGTATCTAGTTTAACCAACACTGTATCCTCATCATCGTCGTGAATACCATTTCCATTAGCATCTCTATAGTATCTTGCATAGTCAACACTTCCATCTCCATCAGCATCAAAAGCATCTTCATAAACGAACTCGTTTGAGAGTTTTGTGCCGTAAGGATCCCCTTGAGCTCCTACAGTGCAAGTTGTTGCACTTAAGTTTGTTGTTACGCAATAGTCTATAGTGGCTGTATCGTTTGCACCGTAAATTGTTTCAACTACCGTCTTTGTGTCCTGTTTGGTAGTGTCTCCATTTAAGTCTTGAGTTAGGAGGGAAGTGAAGTTTATTTCACTTCCAGGAGAAAGGTTAGAACTTAACATATAGGTGCTTGAATAAGTTCCACTAAGAACTCCTAAGGAACTGGTAACACTAGGAGTTGTAGCAGTCCCTTCGAAGATTTCTAAAGTTGTTGTATCTCCATCTGAAGAGTCATCAAGTCCGGGATAAATGTTATAGATAAAGCAATGGGAAGGGGTATATGGATTACCAGAACTATCTTTTGTTGGAACTTCTAACTTACCGGTAGAAGAATTGTAGTATGTAGGACATGTTGTGCTTCCTGTAAGATTAACAGTTGGCATGCTATTTACCTTCAATGTAACATTAAAACTGATACCTTCGTATAAGTTATCCCAACCACCTATAGTTAGAGTTTTTGTTGTCCCTTCAGGGAAAGGATCAAACTCGATTTGGTAAGTTGCATTGTTAGTTGAATCCTTAGTTACTTTAAAGTAAGGATTAAAGCCAAATTTTGTTGTATTGACGGCAGTAGCATTATAGTAAGTATAAGTAACACCGCTACTGCTTAAAGTAATTCCGTCAATGTTTATACCACTGTATAGTGTAGTATCGTAAATATCTGGATCGTAGAAAGTTACATCAACTTTCTGAGGGGAGCTTGAAGCAACTTTTATTGTTCCCTTGTCTCCTTCATCAGTTAATGATCTTACAACGGTTCCATCGCCTTCCATTAAAATAGCATTCTCTATCAAAACGCTTAACTTTTGATTGTCGCCTGAAGCTTCAAACAGGACACCTTTGTCAACCGCTTCAATCAATGGATCAATAACAGTCAACACCTCTTCTTCGGAAGAATAACCTTGAGAGATGCTACTTTCACTTCCACTTCCGCCTCCACCCCCGCAGGAAAACAGAAATCCGCAACAGGTCAAAGCTAAAGGACTCAGAAGAAAAGTTTTTTTGGTTAGATACCTAGACCGTTCATGGAAAGTTCACATTACACCCTCCTAAAATATTATTAAATTTAGGTGGCGCTGCATTGTTTTTATAAGTTACATAAGAAATTTTCCCTCTTTTTTTTCCAAGGAAATTCTAAAGAATAAGAGATCTTTTAAAACGAAATGATACCTTACGAAGACGTAAATAGCAAATAAAATTGATAAAGTTTAAGTGGGTAAATGCACTACGGGTAAGCTCTTGATATAATTTAAGTTCCAAAAAACTTTTTCGGGAAGGAGTCTAAATGGCAAATAGCGAGAAGTACGATGCATCAGCTATAAAAGTTCTTGAGGGGCTTGAAGCTGTTAGGAAAAGACCGGGAATGTACATTGGCGATACAGGAGTTTACGGTCTTCATCACCTTGTTTTTGAAGTTGTTGACAATAGTGTAGATGAAGCTTTAGCAGGTTATTGCACAGAAATTAAGGTTGTAATCCATGAAGATAATTCGATAACTATTGAGGACAATGGAAGAGGAATTCCCGTTGATATACACCCTGAATATGGTAAACCTGCAGCAGAAATAGTTTTAACGGTTCTGCACGCTGGTGGTAAGTTTGAGAAAAAGGCTTACAAGTATTCTGGTGGTCTTCACGGTGTTGGAGTTTCTATAGTTAATGCCCTTTCTGAATGGTTAAGGCTTGAAATCCACAGAGATGGAAAAGTTTACAGGCAGCTTTACGAAAGAGGAAATCCTGTAAGCGAGTTTCAGTGTGTTGGGGAAACGACGAAAAGGGGAACAATAATTACTTTTAAGCCAGATCCAGAAATTTTTGAAACGACAGAGTTTAGCTGGGATACGTTAGCCAACAGATTAAGGGAACTTGCCTTTTTAAACAAGGGACTCAAAATTACTCTAGTAGATGAAAGAGTTGAACCTGTAAGAGAAGAAGTTTTCTACTTTGAAGGTGGAATTATTGAGTTTGTAAAGAAGATAAACGAGAATAAAGATCCAATCTTTGACGAACCTATTTACATAACTGGAGAAAAAGATGACATTTTGGTGGAAGTAGCACTCCAATATAACTCTACATACACAGAACAGCTTTTTAGTTTTGTTAACAACATCAACACTAGAGAAGGCGGTACTCATGTATCCGGTTTTAGAACTGCACTTACAAGGGCTATTGTTAAGTTTATAGAAGAGAACAACCTTATTCCTAAAAATGCAAAAATTTCAATTACTGGCGATGACGTAAGGGAAGGGCTTACTGCTGTAGTTTCTGTAAAAGTTCCAAATCCTCAGTTTGAAGGACAGACAAAGGCAAAACTTGGCAACTCCGAAGTAAGACCAATAGTTGCGTCCATTGTTTACGAAAAACTTTACGCTTTTCTCTTAGAACGTCCAGACATTGGAAAGAAAATTGCCGAAAAGGTGATTACTGCTGCAAGGGCAAGAGAAGCCGCCAAACGTGCAAGAGAACTTACAAGACGGAAAACAGCTCTTGAGGAGTTCTCCCTTCCCGGAAAACTTGCAGACTGCTCCGAAAGAGACCCTGCTAAGACCGAACTTTTCTTGGTAGAGGGAGATTCTGCCGGAGGTAGTGCAAAGCAAGGGAGAGACAGGCGTTTCCAAGCAATACTTCCTCTTAAAGGAAAAATAATAAACGTTGAAAAGGCAAGGATAGAGAAAGTTCTTTCAAATGATGAAATAAAGACAATTATCACTGCTCTTGGAACAGGAGTAGGGAAAAATTTTGATATAAACAAGCTTCGCTATCACAAGATAATCATAATGACAGACGCGGACGTTGACGGTGCCCACATTAGAACGCTTCTTTTAACTTTCTTCTTTAGACAATTTCCTGAAATTGTTGAAAGAGGACATCTTTTTATCGCCCAACCTCCTCTTTATAGAGTTAAGAAAGGTAAAAAGGAAATGTACATAAAGAGTGAGAAAGAACTTGAAAAGGTAGTTCTTGACTTTGCCCTTGATAGTGTTTCTCTTCTTTCAGGAGAACAAAAAGAACTTGCGAAAGAAAAAGCTCTTGAGGTTGCTCACAATATTTCTAACCTTGAGAGTATTGTTTCAATCCTTGCAAGAAAAAGGGATAGAGACATCATTAACATCTTATTGAGAACAAAAGCTTCTTATAAAGATCTTTATGAGAAGGAAAAAGTAGAAAACTTGGTAAAAGCTATAAAGGAAAAACTACCAAGTTCACTAAAGGGAACAGAGTTTGAAATCTTAGAGGATAAAGAACATCATATTTTCAAAATTCTTTGTAAGATACCTTTTGACAAGTATCTTGTAAAAATAGTTGAGATAGATGAGGATCTCTTAATGTCAGATCTTTACAAACAGGCAAAAGGACTAAAAGAGAGAATACAAGAAGTTCTTGGAAAACCTCCTTACAAGGCAAAAACTAAGAAGGGAGAAGTTAAAGAATTTGAAACCTTAGAACTTCTTTATAACTATCTCTTGCAAGTTGGAAAGGAAGGAATTTACATTCAAAGATATAAAGGACTCGGTGAAATGAACCCAGATCAACTTTGGGAAACTACGATGAATCCAGAAAATAGGACTCTTTTGAGAGTTTCTGTAGAAGATGCGGTTAAAGCAGATGAAATATTTACAATTTTAATGGGAGATAAGGTAGAACCGAGAAAAGAGTTTATCCAAAAGTTTGCAAAAGAAGTTAGAAACTTGGATATTTAGGGAAGGATTTATGTACTTTGAACTTCTCTTTGTTTACGGGACTTTAATGTCGGGCTTTTCTGCCCATACTTTCCTTTTTGATTCGGAATTTGTTGCTCACGGAATTCTCTACGGGGCGAAACTTCTACACTTAGAAGAAGGGTATCCGGGAGTGATTGAGGGAGAGGGAAGAGTTTTTGGAGAAGTTTATAGAGTAGATCCTTTAACCTTAAAAGCCATAGACCTTTTTGAAGAGTTTTATGAAAACTTTCCTGAAAATAGTCTTTATATAAGAGTTAAGAAACCTGTGATGCTTATACAGTTTAACGACTTTGTTGATGCATGGGTTTACCTTCTAAATAAAGACCTTCTTGACAGACTTTCTTTCACAGAAGTTCCATTTGGAAACTGGAAGGAGTTTATAAAGAAGTTGATGAAGTTGTAATAAAATTGAA
This sequence comes from Desulfurobacteriaceae bacterium, assembly GCA_039832905.1. NCBI lineage: Bacteria > Pseudomonadati > Aquificota > Aquificia > Desulfurobacteriales > Desulfurobacteriaceae > Desulfurobacteriaceae bacterium. Next base: position 7,188 of record JBDOLX010000054.1, read on the forward strand.
GAAATAGGAAAAATGGAATATTGAGAAGTTTCTTATGAATATACGAGAAAAAATTTCTTCATTCTTCTTTCTACTACAAGTTTTTCTTGTAGCTATCCTCTATTTTCAAACGAACGCTAAGGGATTTAATATTGGTTTTACTCCTATTTTTGAATTGGGTAGAATTTTCAAATGGAGAAAAACTACTGAAAGAAGCTGGCTGGCGGTACGGAATGGAAATCCACGGCACTGAGAAAAATCCTTATCAAAAGGAACCTTATCTTTATCCTACGGTAGCAATCTACAGTGGAAGCGTTGATTATAATGGTCAAACTATGGACGGAACTCCTTCAAAAACTAACGTTAACTACAAAGGAATACGTTCAGAAGTGGCTTTAAACTTTCCTTTATACGCGAACGAAAATACATTTTGGTCAATAGTTTTCTTTTCCATAGAAGGTGACCGGTGGGATAGAGACATTGTTAGTACATCTCAAGCCCTTGGATATTTAGAAAAGTGGTTTGTTCTTAGTTGGAAAACAGGAATAAAAATAGGACGTGGATATCCTGAAGGATTTAAAGGAAGCTTTTGGTTAGGGTCTAGTTTCCTTACAACAAATACGGTAGATCTTTTTGGAGTTACTGTAGAACCTCAAGGAACCCTTTTTCTTGGTGCGGATTTTAAGTTATTAAACAGGTTGGGAGAATACCTATTTGAAGAAGGGCTTTTTGTTAGATATAGACACTGGGACAAATCTCCTGCAGAATTGGCTATTGTTGATAATAGTTTAATGTCTGTCTGGCAGCCTGAAAGTGAAGAGTTGACATTTGGGGTATTTGTTGGAATTACATTCTAAAAAAGCTTTCTAATCCTTTCTATAACTTCAACTGCCACTTTCTTTGGTATTCCAAGTTTAGCAAGTTCATCTGGTGTAGCTAAAGCAAGTTCTCTTAGATCTTTGTAGAACTTTTCAAGAATTTCTTTCCTTTTTGGCCCAAGTCCCTTGATGTCGTCAAAAATGCTTTTTAACATCTTTTGGCTTCTAACTTTTCTGTTAAAGGAGAGTGCAAATCTATGGGCTTCGTCTCTTAAAAAGGTAAAAAACCTAAATAGATGAGGATACTTTTTAGTTTCTATAACCTCTCCTTCGTCCGTGTAAACTATCTCCTCTTTTTTAGCTATGGAGAAAACGCGAAATGTGAGGGAAAAAGAATCTCTAACTTTCTTAGCTATGTTTAGCTGTCCTAAGCCTCCGTCTACAAGGACAAGGTTAGGAGGTTTAACCTCTCCTTTCTTTATCTTTTTGAAACGCCTTGTTAAAACCTCTTCCATTGAAGCGTAGTCGTTAATTCCACTTACACTTTTCACCCTGTAGCGTCTATACTCATTTTTTAGAAAACTTCCCCTCTCCCAGACAATACAAGAACCAACAGTTCCTTCCCCTTGTAGTGTGGAGATGTCAAAGACTTCAACCCTTTGAGGAAAGTCATCCATAAAAACTTTCTCGTATTCTTCAATAAGTGCTTTAAGGTTTAGGTTTATTCTTTCAAAAGTTCTATTTTTTTCAATAAACTCTAAAATTTCCTTTGGAATAGGCTTAACGGTTAAGTTATCAGCAAGGTAGTTAAAGTTTGCAAAAATTTCTTTTGGTGGCTCTTCATTTTCAAAACTTGCTTTAATCCATATTGTTCCCACAACGTCTTCTGTTAACTCTTTTTCAAAAGTAGTAAGTTCCTTTAAAAGGTTGTCTTCCCAAGGTTCTATAGGATCAAACTGAAATTTCTCTTTACCAAAGACTATTCCGTTTCTAACTGTGATTTTTAACCCGAAAAAGATCCCCCATTTTTCTTCCAAGTAGAAAACATCACAATCTTTATATTCTTCAAAAAACAAAAATCCCTTTTCGTAAAGGTTTTTTATTGCAAAAAACTGATCCCGTAAAGTGGCGGCTTTTTCAAACT
>JBDOLX010000054.1:9138-21663 GCA_039832905.1 Desulfurobacteriaceae bacterium
AAGTTCATAGAGTTTGTTTATATAGTTTTTCACGTTTCCTTGTAAGAAGGACAGAACCCCTTCAACCTGTCTTTTGTAATCCCTTTTTGAGATGAATCCACAGCAGGGAGCAGTGCATTGGTCTATGTGGTATTGAAGACAAGGTTTAGGGCGTTTTTTTAATTTTTCACACTTTCTAATTTTGAAAACTTTGTGTATTAAGTCCTTTAAAGCTTTAGCGTTTTTCGGTGGAATAAAAGGTCCAAACTTTTTCCCATTTCCAATGTCTCTTTTTCTAACAACCTTAACGGTGGGGAAATCTTCCTCTGTTATTAGAAGATAAGGGTAACTTTTGTCATCTTTTAATAGGACGTTGAACTTTGGAAGGTGTTTTTTGATAAGTTCAGCTTCTAAGGCTAAAGCTTCTCTTTCGTTCTTAACAATTATGTAATCAAAAGAAACAGCTTCCTTTACGATCTTATAGCTTTTTTGGTTTGGGTCTGTGCAAAGAATATGGGAAGAAAGTCTATTTTTTAAAGACTTTGCTTTTCCAACGTAGATTACTTTTCCGTTTCTATCTTTAAAAAAATAAACTCCCGGAGCATCCGGGACAAATTGAAGCTTATCCTTCATAGGTGGCACAGGACTTTTCGGTTTCAAAGATGGAAACCTTAGAACATTCTATTCCTAGAGGTTCTACGTTTTTACTCACAAAGTAGTAAAAGAACCTTGCAAAGTTTTCAGAAGTTGGAGAACCGTTAAAAAGGGCAATTCCGTCAAGAAATCTTTGGTAAAAATCAGCGTCTTTTGAGGTTGAATTTACTTTAAAGTTATCAAAAGTTAAGTAATGAAATTCTTTTAAAGAAGAAACCTCAATTTCTTTAAACTCAAAAGTTTGAAGCTTGTAATCTTTATTAACAGCTATGGCCTTTAAAGAAGGGATTTCTCCATTTATATTTGGTAAAGAAAGTTTACCATCTTTTATTAGTCCAAGTTTTTCTAAAAAGAAAAGAAGGCTTGGGTCATCCATTCCAAAAATTGTTTTGTGGTCAAAACAGGTATCTACGAACTCCTTTAACCATCCAAGGTGGCCAAAGTCTGTGACCATCTGGGCTTCGTCCAATTTTTCCGATTTTAGGTAAATGATTAGTTTATAGTTATGACCGTGTCCGGGAAGTCTTCTACACTTTGGGTAAGTGTTTTTTGTCCACTTTGGGTTTAGTTTTTGAGAATAAACCGAATGGGCAGCGGAAAATTCTATTACCTTTGAAATCTCAAACATAACTTACTCCTTATCTGGATGAAAGTTTATAAAAGTAACGAGGGTTGTTCCATAGCCTCTTCTTTCAACTATCCATTTTTCATCGTCTGGAAGGAAAGGTTCATTCTTTGGTTCTTCTAAGATTACTAAACCATCTTCATCAAGAAGGTCAAAGTTTCGAACCATATTTACAATCCTTGTGTAGTATCCTTTTTCATACGGTGGGTCTGCGTAGATAAAGTCAAACTTCTCTCCTCTTTTTGAAAGTTTTTTTATTGCGTTAACGTAGTCATCGCAAATTATTTCGTACTTCTCTTTTTCCACACCAAGCTTTTTAAGATTTTCTCTTATTAGTTTACAAAAGCGTTTATCGTTTTCTACAAAAACTACTTTCCCAGCTCCTCTGCTAATAGCTTCAATTCCAACGTTTCCAGTTCCAGCAAAAAGGTCTAAAAACTTTACTCCTTCTAGATAGTTGTTAAGTATAGAAAATACAGACTCCTTTACTCTACCGGTTGTTGGTCTTAAAAGCTTGGTATCTTCACTCTTTGGTAGAGACTTTATTATCCTTCCTTTGTACTTTCCACCTATTATTTTCATTTCTCAGGACTCCTAATAAATTATTACCTTAATAAATTATGCCGCGAGGAGAAAAATGGTTTTTAGACTTTTTAAGTTTTTCTTTCTCTTTTTAATTTTTACAACCCCTAGCTATGGAGATAACTTAGACTGTTTTTTAGAGAATCTTAAGTTCGTCAAAACTTTAAAAATAGTTTTCTCACAAAAGACAAAACTGCCGATTTCAGATGACGAAGTGGAAAGTTATAGAGGAGTAATTTACTACAAAAGGCCTTCAAAGTTTTTATGGAAGTACACAAAGGGAAGCGATATTTTTGTTATATCTGATGGAAAGTTTTTAGAGGTTGTCTTTCCAGAGGATAGAGAGTGTCAGTTAACAGAAGTTAACGAAAGTAGTGAGTTCTTCCCGCTCTTTAAAATCTTGGACGCTCCTTCAAAGTTTTACCAATTTTTTAAAGTTTCGGATCTGGGAAGCGGAGAGTTTGTCCTAGAACCAAGATATGAAAAATCCACTTTTGAAAGGATATACCTTGTAGTAGATAAATCCTGTAATCTCAAACTCTTTAAAACTGTTCAAATAGATGGAACAGAAAGTAAGTATGTAATTAAGTCTTTTGAAGAAAATGTTAAGCTGGAAGACAATCTTTTTAAGTTAATTCCATGTGGAAATTAAAAGCCGGCAAATGCCGGCAAGGAGGATACCATGGGAACTGGAAGGAGGGGGTGAAAGTAAATTTATTCTAATTTTATTAATTGTCAAGACCGATTTTATAAAGGAATTTTTATCCTTTCCTTAAGGTAAAATTAGGGCTGAAATATTTTGAAGGTAAAGAAGGAGGCTTTTTGTGCTGAAAAGGACAGTTTGCACTTACTGTGGTGTGGGGTGTGAAATTGCTTTTGAGAATGGAAAACCCCGTCCTCTAAAAGAAGGAGTTGTAAGTAAAGGAAAGCTATGTATAAAGGGAAACTTTGGACATGAGTTTATAGAAAGTCCAAAAAGATTAAAAGGAGCATACGTTAGAAAGTCCTTTTTAAAAGAGTTTGGCTTTGATCCCAATAATTTTGAAACTTTTGATGAAAACTTTGTTAAAGTTCCTTATTCTTTAGCTTATGATCTTGTGGCAAAGAAATTCCTTGATATAAAGGAAAAATTTGGAGGAAACTCCTTTGCAGCAATAGGTGGAGCAAGAACGAATTGTGAGAGTGTTTTCGCCTTTCAAAAGTTTGCAAGGGAAGTTATGGGTTCTCTTAACATTGATAACTGTGCAAGAATTTGCCATGCTCCAAGCTTAAGAGGACTTGTTGAGACTGTTGGAGAAGGAGCAGCATCTATACCTTTTGATGAAATTTACAATGCAGAACTTATCGTTGTAATAGGTTCGAACACGACAGAAGCTCATCCTATTGTTAGCCATAGAATAATAGAGAAAGTAAGGAAAGGTGGAAAACTTGCCGTTATTGATGTTAGAGAAATTGGTCTTTTTAAGTTTGCAAAGCATAAGCTTTTAATACCTTTTGAATCAAACCTTTTGGTTTTAAATGCAATAGCAAGAGTAATCTTAGAGGAGGAACTTTACAATAAGGAATTTATAGAAAAGAGGACAAAAGGCTTTGAAGAATATAAAAAAGCCATCCTGAACGATGATCTTTCAGATCCAAAGATTTTTAGAAAGTTAAAAGGTTATGAAAACTTAGAGGAAAAAATTAGAAATCTTGCTAAAGAAATTGCTACTTCAAAAACTGTGTTCCTTTGGGGACTTGGAGTTACTGAGCATATTGATGGTTCAAAAAATGTTATGGCAATAGCAAATTTAGCTTTACTTACGGGAAATGTTGGAAAAGAGGGAACAGGACTTATGCCCCTAAGAGGGCAGAACAACGTCCAAGGCGCCTGTGATATAGGAATGCTTCCTTACTACCTTCCGGATTATCAAAAGACAGAAGGAAGAGGATTGATGACTCCGGAAGTTATTGATGCTATTTTGGATGGAAAGATAAAAGCTTTATTTGTTATGGGGGAAGACCTTGCTCACGTTCACCCAAACGTAAACAAGATAAGGAGAGCTCTTTCAAAACTTGACTTTTTGGTAGTTAATGAGCTTTTCCCTTGTGAAATAACAAAATTTGCAGATGTTGTTTTTGGAGTTAAAAGCTGTTATGAAAAAATGGGAGTTTACGTAAACGCGGAAAGGCGCCTTCACCTCTCAGAGCCGATCTTTGAAGTAGATCTTCCAGATGATTGGGGAGTTATCTCAGAAATAGCAAAAAGAATGGGAGTAGACTTTGGTTATAAAACTTCTGAAGACGTATGGAACGAAGTAAGAAAGGCAGCTCCAAAAAGATTTTCTGGGGCAAGCTATGAAGTTTTAAGAAAGAATTTCCTTAATTCTCCTCAGTGGCCGGTAGTAGATGGAAAGGGAACAAGAATTCTCCATACCGATGAGTTTTCAACAGAGGATGGAAAAGGAAGGTTTAAGTTTAACCGCTACGCGGTGCGTGGAATGGTAAAAGAACTTCTTGAAAGTGGTGATTTTAAAGACTTTTACCTAACTACTGGAAGAATTTTAGTTCACTATAACAACGCTGTTCAAACTGGAAACTGTCCAACTTTAGAAAAGTTTAAAACCTTTAAAGAAGATGTTGTTTACGCAAGCGAGGAAGATAGAGAAAGATTGAAGAACGCTAAAAGGGTTAAACTTGTATCACCTTTTGGAGAAACTAAAGACTTACCTATAGAGTTTAATAAGCACATAAAGAGAGGAACTCTTTTTGTTTCTTTCCATAGGGCAAAGAGTATGGTTAACGCTTTGTTTGGTGATGAAGGAGACCAATTTGTAAAAACTGCAAAGTTCAAGTCTGTAAAAGTAAAAGTGGAAGTTGTGGAATGAGACTAAAAAAATCCTTAGGACAACATTTTTTAAGGGATAAGAACATCATAAAAAAAATTGTTGACGCTGGAGATTTGAAGCATATTGATAAAGTTGTTGAAATAGGAGCCGGAGGGGGAGCTTTAACGGAAGAAATTATCAGTAGGAATCCAAGAGAACTTGTAGTAGTTGAAATTGATAATGATTGGGTTAAGCATTTAGAAGATAAATTTGGTGAAAAAATAAGAATTATTAATACTGATGCAACTAAGTTTGATTTTTCTTCTTTGGATGAAAAGTTTAAATATTTTGGGAACCTTCCATACAACGTTTCAACGAAGATTCTTAGAAACCTTTTAGACCATAGAAAGACAATGGTTAAAGGTATTTTTATGGTTCAAAAAGAGGTAGCACAAAGGCTCTGTGCTAAAAGCGGTAAAGAGTATGGCTACCTTCCTGCCCTTTTGTCTTTATTTTTTGACATTAAAAAACTCTTTGACGTTCCACCAAGAGCTTTTGTTCCTCCTCCAAAAGTTATGTCAACCGTTTTTGAAATGGTTCCAAAAAATTTTGATAAGGAAGAGGATAAGCTTTTAGAGTTTGAGAAGTTTTTAAAAAAAGTTTTTTCTCACCGTAGGAAGAAGCTAAAAAGCAACCTTAAACTGAAAAACTATTCGCAAGAATTTTCAAAGTACTTAGAAAAAAGAGCCGAGGAATTAACACCACAAGAACTTTTGGAACTTTTTGAAAAGTTGTGGTATAAAAACAATTAATTTTTTTGAATGTTCTTTGAAAGAGAAACAAGGTTTTGGAAAAAGCTAATTGTAAAATAGTGTGAATTGCATTATCTGTAGATTACTGATTAGTAAGAGTTTTAATGGAGAATTTTGAAATGCCCTAGAAAGTGGAAGGGATTGTGACTCTGCTAATCCTGAACCTACTTTAAACATTACCTCTTTATATCTCGAAATGTCCTAAAAAGGGGAATTAAGAACTTTTAGGTAATTACTCTTGAAACATCAATTTGTTTCTTCTATTTTTCTCTCAGAAAAAAATCGTTCTCGTTGCGACTTTCTGATTTCCAAAAAGGAGGTAAGGTAATGAAAAAACTACTAGCCTTGTTAACAGCAGTAGTAATAAGTGGCAGTGTAATAGAGGCAAAAGCTGAAGATTGGGGACTTGAAAGAGTAAAAGAGCCTTTTAGTTCTATTACTAAAAAGATAAAGGTAAACGAAAACACAAAGTATAAATATGCAGTTGGGGTAAATCCTTTAGGACTTGCTTTTGGAATAGCAAACGTAGATGTTGAATTCTACAGGTATACTTTAGGTGAGGGAGTTTACCCTACAGTTGGTGGAGAGTTCTATGCCTACTCAAGCGGCGGCTGGGACGTCGTAGGATTAGGAGTTCATGTTGGGATTAAGAAATATTTTAACGAAGAAGGAAAACCAGAAGGATTTTATGTAAGAGGATTTGGAGCTATTTCTTACTTAGGTGCTGATTACAACTATGCTGGGATAAGTGGTAGCAGTTCGGTAATTGCTCTTTCTATTGGTGGAAACGCTGGATATAAGTGGTTGTTTGGAAAAGAAAAAAGATTTTTTGTTGCTCCTGAAATTGGGTTGCAGATCATAATTAATGGAAGCATAGAAATTGACGGAGAAAAACTTAACGAATTTAGTGGCCTTGTTCCAAGCGGTGGTTTTAGCGTAGGTTATATTTTTTAAATCTTGCAAATGAAGGGCTGTATCCCTGTTCGGGGGGGATACAGTCCGTTAATTCCTTAAAAAGGAAGTTCCTCGAAGGTAATTAAAAAAAAGGAAGGGAAAAACTAAACTTCTACTATCAACTTTCCATTTTCCATAATTGTCTTTTTGCTGTTTCCAATCTTTAAAGTGATTGTCGGTTTTTCTATTAAGAAATCTATATGAACATTTGCTCTTACATTCCCTCCAAAAGAGCTGTTATCACCGATGGCTATATGGCAAGTTCCAAGTATTTTTTCAGCCTCAAGAATGTTGTCAAACATTTTTGCCTTTTCGTTTGTTCCTATTCCAAATTCTGCAATGTTTTTGGCGTTTTCTTCTTTTAGGAAAATGGAATTCAAAAATTCTATAAGTTCCTTATCTCCCTCTACCTTTTCAACTTTTCCGTCTTTTACGAAGAACTTGCAAGGAGTTTCAAGCTTTCTTGTTGGAGCATAGTTTGTAACGAATATTCCTTCTGCTGTTCCTTCTAAAGGGGCGATAAAAGCTTCTCCTGCAGGAAGATTTCCAAAACTTCCAGGAGTACAAAGCTTTCCTGTATCTGCAAGTCCTTCCCTTCCTTCAATTGAAAAGGTTAAATCGGTTCCAAGGGGACAAGTTATGTGAACGCCTGAAGCGTTTGTTAAAAGATTTGCTAAGTAAACGGAAAGTTTTGAGACTTTATTCCAGTCTGCTTGCATTGAGGTATAAAACATAAAAGGTTCAAAAAGAGGCATGCTTGCAAATCTCATTGAAAGAAAGTTTGTGCAAAGTTTTCTAAACAGAGTATGGCTTAAAGAGTGTTCGTTTACTGCAATTAAAACTGCTGGAAGGGTATTAGGAGAGGTGGTTTCTAAAAGTATTTCTTTTATTTTTTCTTCGTCTTCACTTGTTAATTCTTTCTTTTGAATTTTTTCAAAAAGACCTTGCTTTTTTAGTTCTTCAACAAATTCAGAACCGAAAGTTCCTCTCCAAACGGTTTCAGGCGGTTCAAGACCATGCCTTCCTGTTGGTTCATAGGTTAGATGGAGAATATAGTTCGTAAACTTTGTTCCTATTGAAAAGAGAAGTTCACCTATTCTTTCTTTAATCTTGTCTGAAAGAATTAAAATCTTTTCTTCTTTTGAAACACATAGGTTTTCTATGTACAAGTTATTAATTGCACTCTTAGTTTTTTCGTCCTGCCAATCCCAAACTCCCATCTTTGTCTCCTTTCATATGAGGTTTTCTATGAAACTTAACCGAACAATTTTCTAATTTGTTTTTCAGATAACCTCTTTATGTATTCGTTTAAATAATAATAGTCAGGCTCTGTTTTAAAGGCTCTAGCTCGTATTTCATAGTTTGGATTTTGAGGATCTGAAGGATTAAATATTATTAAACCTATTCCAAAACGGAGACATAAGGATTCCACACGGGAAATATCCTTTGCAGTATTGGGTACGACAAGGTAAACTTTATGGCTAAACAATTTATAAGCACATGCTTGTCCAAAAGCAGTTATTAACTGATTATCATCAAGCTTTATTTCAGCTGTAATTATTTCAGGAGTAGGAATAATAGGATCAATTTGGGAAAACTTATAGACACCAATTACATCAGGAGTACCCCACTTGTCTTTAAATTGGTTCCCTCCTAGTGCAATAGCATTTGTACATTCTTCCAAGTCGTTTGTCAAATAATTAGCAAAGCTTTCATAAAAGGCTTCTTCGCGAATTGATTCGCTTTTACATTCAGAGGCAGGAGTATATGAGTTATAGTAGCTTTTATGTATGAAAAAACCTCTATCGGGCGTGATTATATCTTTTTCTTTACCTTTTAGAATTTCTTGCCTGAAAGAAACTATGTATCCTCCAATAGTATTTTTAGATATTTCTGGAAATTTTTCTTGTAATCTTTCTGTTAGTTGTGAATATCTTAATCCTTTAGATTCTTTTTCTAAGATTTCCCTAATTGCTGAAAAGATTTTTTCTTTTTTTGATAATTTCTTAGGCATTATTTTCCTCCTACCTTCCCATAGGTAGCTTTTTTCTTACTTGATCAATTACATTTAGATTTATAATTCCTTCTATTAGCCCTTCACCATCTCCAGCTTCTCCTAAGACTCTTCCCCATGGGTCTAAGACTCTTGAGTTTCCTGCCATTTCACCAGTTCCATTTGAGGCAACTAAGAAACATTGGGTTTCAATAGCTCTTGCAGAAGTTAAAATTTTCCAATGCTCTTTTCTTGCCTTTCCCCATTGTGCGGAAACGGTAAAAATCTCAGCGCCAAGTTTCGAAAGTTCTAAGAAAATTTCACAAAACCTTAATTCAAAACATATTATAGGAGCTATTACACCAATGGAAGTTTCTACTACTTTTAGATTTTTTTCACTACCAGATACAAAATATTTATCTTCATCCGTCGGAGTAAAGAGCTTTACTTTCGGTCGTGAAAAAACAAGTTCTCCTCTGTCTATTACCTGTATGGAATTAAAAAACTTTCCGTTTACTTCTTCTATTACTGTGTAAACGATTGTTAATTCAAGACCTCTTGAGAAGTTTAAGAGCTCATCAACAACTTTTTTAGAAAACCTTGCACTACTTTTTAAGTCTTTGTAATAGAAACCTGTAAGAAAAACTTCAGGAGCAACGACGAGAGAACCTTTCTCACAAAAGTTTAAAAACGTTAGAAATCTACTGTAGTTTCTTTCAAATTCTCCGTCTACCGTTTCAAATTGAATAGCAAAAGCTTTAAAGTTTTTCTTGCAAGATTTTCCTTCCATTTTTCTTTTCCCACACTATTTTGCAGTATGTATCTCTTCCAGAGTTTATTTTGTAGTGGTAATACCTCATTGGTTCCTTTTTGAAAAACTTTTTATGATAGTCCTCAGCCTCAAAAAAGTTCTTGAAAGGTTTAACTCTCGTAGCTATTGGCTCTGAAAAAAGCCCACTTTCTAAGAGTATTTTCTTGCTTTTTTCGGCTAGATTCCTTTGTTCTTCGTCGTGGTAAAAAATAACCGTTCTATACTGATTTCCCCTATCTGCGAACTGTCCACCATCGTCTGTTGGGTCTATTGAAGTCCAAAAAGCTATGAGAAGATCTTTATAGGAAACTTTTGTTGGATCATAAATTACTTGTACTGCTTCAACGTGTCCTGTTTTGCCACTACAGACTTCCTCGTAAGTTGGATTTTCGGTAAAACCTCCAGCATAACCAGGAATAACTTCTACAACCCCTTCTATTTTTGAAAAGATCTCCTCAAGACACCAAAAACATCCTCCTGCAAAGGTCGCTTTTTTAAACTTCAAAGAATCCTCCTTAAAAACTCTTCAATTTGAGCTACTGAAAAAACTCCTGCCCATCTGTTTATCTCTTTTCCTCCCATCTCTAAAAGAACTACTGGGGCTGAAAGAATGAGTCTTTTAGAAACTTCTTCTGGATTTTCATCTAAGGAGACTTCAGAGAATGGTATATTAAATTTTTGTGCGATTTCTTTTAGTTTAGGTTTTAAGGATTCACAAACGGAACACCTTTTAGAAGAAAAGAGAATTAATTTAATCTCCACCTTTTTGTCCTCTCTTTCTAAGTAGAAGTTTTACCGTTCCGTAAATGAACTTGTTATAAGGAACATCAATTCCTTTTCTTTCAGCTTTCCTAATAAGAGCTCCTGTTATACCTTCAAGTTCTATTGGTTTACCTTTCTCAAAATCAAGGAGCATGGAAGTTTTGTAGTTTTTTAAATCTTCTGAAGATTCTAAGTATCTTTCCATAATCTTAGTTTTGAGTTCTACTCCGTAAGCTTTTGCAACTTCATAACACTCAAGCATTAGGTTCCTCAAGATCTCATAACTTTCAGGAAGAGAAAGCATCTCTCCAACTGTTGATCTTGTTATGACAGAGTAGGGGTTAAATGCCACATTCCAAACAAACTTTTTCCAGAGTGTATAACGAATGTCGCGAGATGCTCTTGCTTCTATTCCGCATGATTTGAGTTCTTCTACAAGTTTTTCTACCCTTTCTGATGGTTTTCCGTCCATTTCCCCTATTTCAAGTAAACCTGCAGCTTCATGCACTATGAGACCAGGTTCTTTAACGTATGCTCCTATAAAGGCGGTTGCTCCTAATACTCTATTTTCTCCAACAAACTTTGCAAGTATTTCTTCATTTTCAATTCCGTTTTGGACAGAAACAACAACGCTTGTTTCCTTCAACATAGGTAAAAGTTGAGGGGCAACTTTTTCCGTATCGTAAGACTTCACGCATACAAGAACTACATCTACTTTTGGGGCTTTTAAAGGATCATCAGTGAATATGACCTTCCTTCCATCTTCTTTTACAGTCCATTTTCCAAACTTCACACTCTCAACAGTTAATCCTTTTTCTTTCATAGCCTTTAGTTGTTGGCCTCTTGCTATAAATACAACCTCTTTTCCAGCTCTTGCAATCATTCCACCGTAAAAACCGCCAACTCCTCCAGTGCCGAATATTGCGAATTTCATAATACCTTCTCCTAAACAAGTTCTACTATCGTTACTCCGTCTCCTCCCTCTTCTATACTACCAGGTCTAAAGCTCTTAACGTAAGGTGATTCCTTTAAGTATTCTCTAACAAGTCTTTTTAGTATTCCAGTTCCATATCCGTGAACAATTTTTACTCTCTTTATTCCAACAAGATTGGCGTTATCTAAAAACTCTTCCACTTTCCTTAAAGCTTCCTCTCCTCTCAATCCAAGAAGTTTTAGCTCAGGGAAGAACTTTTGGGGTTTTTTAACGTTTACTTTAACAATATCTTCCTCTTTTACTATTTCTTCTACAAGTTCCAATTGAGAAAGTTTGACATCAACTTTCAAGTTTCCTATTAAAACTTTTGCAAGATTTTTGTTTTTATCTATCTCTAGGACTTTTCCTTTTCTTCCCGACTTTAAAATTTTGACAGTATCTCCACACTTTATTTCTTTTTCTTTTTTCTTTGGAATTTCCTTTAAAGCTTCAGCTCTATTTCTTGCAGTTATTACTATTTGTTTAATCTCTTGCTTGGCTTTAGAAGCTTCTTTCTTTAAAATCTCATCACTTTTTTCTTTAAGCTCTTCTATAAACTTTTCTATTTCTTTTGCATATTTTTGTCGCAAAAATTTTTCTTTTTCTTGAAGCTCTTCCTCTTTCTTCTTGAGGGTTTCTTTTATTTTTTCAACTTCTTTTCTTTCTTCAGAAAGTTTCTGATATTCCTTTTCAAGTGCTGCTATTATGTCTTCAGCCAACCTATCTTCGCTTGTTAATAAGGACCTTGCAGTATCTATAACTTCTTGTGGAATTCCAAACCTTTTTGCTATTAAAAGTGCATAGCTCCTTCCTATTATTCCGTAAGCAAGTTTGTAGAGAGGTTTTAATGTCTTCTCATCAAACATTACAGAAGCTACGTCGTAGTAATCATCTTTATAGGCAAAAAGTTTTACTGGCGTAAAGTGGGTTGTAGCAATAACTTTTGCTTTTCTATCTTTTAAATACTTAAGAATTCCTACTGCGAGTGTAGACCCTTCAATCGGATCTGTTCCTGCTCCGAGTTCATCAAGTAAAACCAGTGAGTTTTCATTAGCTTCTTTTAAGATTTCAGAAATTTTCTTTATATGGGCACTAAAAGTAGAGAGATTCTGTTCTATACTCTGTTCATCACCAATATCTACCATCCATTTTTTGAAAATTCGTAAAGTGCTCCCTTCTTTTACTGGAATTAAAAATCCGGCTTGTGCCATGATGGAAAGAAGTCCTACCGTTTTTAGGCAGACGGTTTTACCGCCAGTATTTGGTCCAGTAATGACAAGTCCATTTTTTACTCTTACGTCTATAGGAACAACCTCTTTTTGAGAGAGGATTAGAAGAGGGTGTTTAGCTTCCTTTAGGTCTATATAGTTTTCAAATTCTGGGAAGGTACCGTTAAGTTTTATGGAAATCATAGAAATTGCATAGCGTTTGTCAATTTCTATTAGTGCCTTAAAGCTTTCCTCAAGCTCTTTTAACCTTCCTGACAAAAGTTTTGAAAGTTCAAAAAGAATGTTTTTTATTTCCTCTTTTTCTTCTGCCCTTAGCTCCCTTAACTTGTTATTGTCTTCAATAA
>JBDOLX010000055.1 GCA_039832905.1 Desulfurobacteriaceae bacterium
AATGCTGTAAAAGAGGTAGTGAGAAAAATCAGGAACTTCCTTCCTTTTTCACCTGCAAAAGAAGGACCACTATCTGATCTTCACAGAACAGGACTGGCATTTGTGAAGACATTTGCTGAAGGAATAAAAGGAGATCCTCTAATCTACAAAGTAAACGCAATGGTAGGAAAACTAAAGTCTATCCTTAGTCCATTTTCTCTTACGCATACATTCCAAGCATTTAAGATTCCTTCTTTTCCGAGATTAACACATACACTTTCTATAATTCCAAAAGTTTTATCTTTTGGACTTCCGAAGCTCAATCAAGTCTTGAATATAATTCCCAACCTCCAAGCTTTTAGACTTCCTAAACTAAAGCAGGAGTTCTCTTTAGTCCCTAAACTTTTTAAATTTTCACAGATAACTGGTATCTTTCCGCAACCATTATTTCCCGAAATGGAGTTTCCTCGTTTACCTGAAATTGAATATTCCAGGGCTACTCAGAAAATAGAAAAGAAAAATACTAACACTGTCTATATCCGACAAATAGTCATTAATACTAATACTCCAATTTCAAATGCCAGAAAATTAGGGAAAGAAATTGCTGAAGAAATAGAAGCTAACTTGCATGTTTCATTTTCTGAATTTGTGGAAGGTATATAAGAATATTATGAAAGGTACTAATCCGATAGATACAACAAAAGTTGGAACACTATACGACGAAAATGGAACACCATACAAAAAAAAATGGAACACCTAACTTTCATAGAACTCTAATACTTCTTGTCCCGATATGTTTTGCAAAGTCCCACTAAATCCCGTAAAATATCACTGGCATGTTCCACGAAGAGAAGTTTTTACAACGGGGACTGCGAATATTAAATAGACCATATAAACCAATAACTTTTACAGGTCTTCAAGAAGCTGACAAACTCTTAAATGACTTAAAGAACTATCCTCATGCTTTTGTTTTAGCGTGCCTCATGGATAGACAGATATCAGCAGAAAGAGCATGGCTTATTCCTTACGAGGTATCAAAAGAAATAGGGAGTTTTCAGTTTAGGGATCTTAGGAAATTAAGCAGAAGGAGAATTCGTCGGATCTTTAAGAAAAAGAGGCTACATAGGTTTAACGAAAGAATGGCAGATATTTTTTTTGAAGCCATCAGGAAAATAGATAGAGATTACGACGGTAATGCAGCCAACATCTGGAGTAGAACTAAATCAAGTGCTACTGTAGTTAGAAGGTTTCTTGAGTTTGAAGGTGCAGGAATAAAAATTGCTACCATGGCAGTAAATATCCTTGTAAGGGATTTTAAAATAAAGACCATAAAAGATCTATCATCAATTGATATTTCTCCTGACTTACAGGTAATGAGAGTTTTTGAGAGAACAGGGCTAATACCAAAAAATTCCAAGAGAGAGGTAGCTGTATACCGCGCAAGAGAACTTAACCCAAGTTATCCTGGAGTTTTTGACTATCCAGTTTGGGAAATTGGTAGGAACTGGTGCAGGTCAAAGAATCCAGACTGTAATAACTGTATACTACAATCCTATTGTCCTAGAATTCTTTAAAGTTTTTAATTTAAAAAAATAAATTCCAATTTTTTGTATAGCAATTAAAAGAGTTTAGAGTTTATATAATATTCCAAAGTTGCCAACTAAAACCATTCGTTAAGCGAGGGAAAAATGGTAAATAGCGAACCATCTTTAAAACAGAAGCTGGGAATTTTGGCTTTAGGGGGAGTTTTACTTTTTTCATTTGTAGGGATTATTTCTCCATTTAAGACTATTGAGTCAGGATACGTTGGAGTAAAGATAACCCTTGGAAAGTATGACGATGAAGAACTAAAACCTGGTCTTCACTTTAAACTTCCTGTAATTCAGAAGATAAAGGAAGTTGATGTGAAAGTTCACACAATTAACTACAAGGGAGAACGCGACCTACAGGACGAAGGAGGGGTTATCAACAAGCCTGCAATTACCGTTCTTGATGAAAGGGGACTGCCGATAGAAGTTGAACTTACAGTTCAGTATAGACTTTTACCTTCGGAAGTATCAGAAACCCTTCAAACGTGGGGAGACAACTGGGAAGAAAAGCTTGTCAATCCTGTAGTTAGAGAAGTTGTGAGGGATGTAATAGGACATTATCCAGCAGAGGTAATACCAACAAAAAGACCAGAAATTGCAACAAAAATTGAAGAAGGTATAAGAAAAGAAATAAAGAAACAAAGTAAGGGAGCCGTTCAGGTTGTAGGTGTTCAGCTTAGAAACATTCTTCTTCCACCAGAGATTCAGAGAAAGATAAAGGAAGTTCAACTTGCAAAACAGGAAGCTGAAAGAATGAAATATGTTGAGGAACAAGCAAGGCGGGAACAGGAAGTTAGAAAAATTCAAGCAGAAACTGAGAAAATTCAAAAGGTAATAAAAGCTCAAGCAGAAGCTGAGGAAAGAATAATCAGGGCAAAAGCGGAAGCTGAAGCAAGGCTAAAGAAAGCTGAAGCTGAAGCAAAAGCAAACGAAATGCTTTCTAAGTCCATTACCCCGAATGTTTTAAAGTGGAAAGAGTTAATGGTTGAAGAAAAAATTGCAGAAAGTTTAGAGAAAAATCCAAATGTCAAGCTTTTTTTAAATGTTCCGCAAAGTGGAAATTTCCATATGTGGTTAAAACAATAGTTTTTTATAAAAGCCCCCGACAAGGGGCTAAATCTAATTTCTTTTATAAATCGTTCCGGAAGGTAAGTCCTCTAAAATTATTCCAAGTTCTTTAAGTCTATCTCTTATAAGATCTGCAAGGTCAAAAGTTTTCCTCTTTCTAAGTTCACTTCTTACATCTATTAGAATTTTTATTAGTTCGTCTTCTAGTCCCTTTTCTTTTTCTTCTTCAAGCCTAAATCCTAAAATCTTAAGAGCTTCCTTAACGAAGTTTATGGCGTTAGTTAAAGCTTCTTTTAGAGACTTAGATATTTGATTTTCTCTTATCGCTTTATCTTTTAAAAGATTGATTTCTTTGACAAGCTCAAAGAGGATGCCAAGAGCTTTCGCAGTGTTGAAATCGTCATCCATGGCTTCTTCAAAATCTTTTTTGAAGTCATCAAGGTTTATTGTTTCCGTATCATCTTCTTTGACAGGTAAATTCTCTATAATCTTTTTAGATTCTATAAAGTTTAAAAGTCTTTTTAAGCTTCTTTCTGCTTCTTCCAATCTTTCAAAAGAAAAATCTATTGGACTTCTGTAGTGAGTGGAGAGTAGGAAAAGCCTTAAAGTATCTGGAGAAAACTTTTCTAAGATATCTTTAACGGTGAAAAAGTTTCCTAAAGACTTACTCATTTTTTCTTTGTTAACCATAACAAAGCCATTGTGTACCCAGTATTTAGCAAATGTTTTTCCTGTGAAACTTTCAGACTGGGCTATTTCGTTTTCGTGGTGTGGGAAGATAAGGTCTAACCCTCCACCGTGAATATCTATGGTTTTTCCTAAGTATTTCATCGCCATTGCAGAACATTCAATGTGCCAACCCGGTCTTCCTATTCCCCAAGGAGATTCCCAACCGGGTTCTCCCTCTTTTGATTTCTTCCAAAGTGCAAAATCAAGAGGATTTTTTTTCTTTTCTCCAGGCTCTATTCTTGCACCAGCTATAAGCTCCTCTGTTTTTCTTTTTGAAAGTTTTCCATACTGTGGGAACTTTTCCACAGAGAAATAAACGTCTCCTTCTGCTTCATATGCGTATCCTTTTTCTATAAGCCCTTGAATAAGTTCTATAATCTCCTTTATGTGCTTTGAGACTCTCGGCTTGAAGGTTGGTTCTTTTACATTTAGAGCTCTCATATCTTCTTCGTATGACTTTATATACTTTTCAGCAACTTTGTCCCAAGAGATTCCTTCTTCTTTGGATCGTTTTATTATTTTGTCATCAATATCTGTATAATTCCTAACATAAACAACGTTATAACCCTTGTGTTCAAGCCATCTTCTTATAACGTCGAAAACAATAGCACTTCTTGCATGTCCTATGTGGGCATGGTCGTAAACTGTAGGACCACAGACGTACATTTTTACAACGTTCTCTTTTAAAGGTTTAAACTCTTCTTTCTGTTGCGTAAGAGTATTAAAGACTTTAATCATCCTGTAAACCTCTCGTT
>JBDOLX010000056.1 GCA_039832905.1 Desulfurobacteriaceae bacterium
GTTGATATGCAAGGTTTTCTTTCATCTTACTCCTCCGCTGTTGGTCTCAGCGGAGGAGCTACCACTTCTTGAACTCCACCCAACTAAGGTATAATTTCATTAACGGTTTTAAGGTCGAACACCATATTCATTTTTGCAATCCCTTTCAGTTAGGTGGAGGAGTTGGCGGCTCCTCCGCTTCCAAATTCATTTTACCACTTCAAAGCAAGATGGTTTCTGAAGACTTTTTTCGTTGAAAAAGTATTTTTCTTATTTTTTCCAAAGTATTTTCTCTAAGGAAATCAATAGTTTCCTCAAAAAATTACTCTCTGTTTAAACGGGTGTTTTGTGAGAAAATTTACAAGTTTGTTCTTGGGTTTGCATATATAAGCAATGTAGATAATAATCGTAAAGTCTTGGTTGAGTTTACCTGCTAGGATATGAAATCATCAATAATTAAAATACCAAACGTTTTCGACGCATGAAACAGGCTTATAACATGTGAAAGCTTCAAGGATTATGAGGGAAACTATAGGTTCTACATTGGTACGACCCCCTAAACCACTGGACAACTAAAGCGAGAGATTAAACAATCTCATAAAGGAGGCTAATCTGGAATATATGAGCTCTCCTAGAAGGTAAGAGGGATTGTCTAATGTTCGCTGATAATCGTACAATTTTTAGGGGGCAAAACTACTTCTTGGTGGAGAGGAATAATGAGAAAAGTTATCATTTGGGCAGGGGGTATTGTTCTGCTTCTTGTTGCATTCACGTTAGTTAGCAGATTTGTGGAAGAGAAAGAAAGAAATTATGTGCAGACTCAGAAGCCGAGAGAGAACCACAAACTCTCAATTTCCCAGCCTACAAAGCAGGGAAGTAAGTTAACCTCAAAATCAATTGCTGAATTTGTGCAGCCAAGGCCATCAAGAGAAGAAAAACAACCTATGCAGAAAAATGAAGAAAACGAAGGAAACAATTTGCAGTTACGTATAAACAAGTTGCAGAGTCAAATGGAAAAAGTGGGTTTCTCTTTCGTGGATACTTCAGAGACCGGAAAGATTTTTAAGTCTATAAAAGACCATAGTGGAAAAATAATCTTTGAAAATGGAGAATTAACGGTTTATCTTTTTGCTCCTGCTGATAAAGCAATTTCAAAAGATAAGCTTGAGAAGATAGTTTTTGATATTAGAAGAAAAACCAAAAGTAGTAATGTTATAGTCCTTTCTGAGGATGGTTTGTTCAAGGTTGTCACAGTTTATAGTCCTGATCTTTCTAAATCTCTAACACCTGACCAAATTGTTAAATTATTCCGTCCTGAAAATTTAGTAGCTTTTTCTTCCTCAAGGAAGATAAGGTTTTATTTTGACAAAACAGAAGTTATAACGGAGGATAAACCTAATATTAATAAGTTACTTTCAGACTTGGAATTTGCGGTTAGAAAAAGTGGTGCAAAGGTGAGTAAGATCATAGTTGAAGGACATACTGACAGTTTAGGTTCTGAGGAATACAATTTAGCTTTATCTCTTAGAAGGGCTCAGATTTTAAATGATGAATTAAGAAAAAGATTTAAGGATGTTCTTATAGTGAATATAGGGAAGGGTGAAAAGTTTCCAATAGATACCAATGATACTCCGGAAGGAAGGAAGAATAACCGGAGGATTGGTGTATCCCTTGAGTTTTCTCTATAAGTGGTTTATTGCTTTATGTCTCGTTTTTTCATTTTTCCTGAATGCAGAGGTTTTGTATTCTCAAGAGTTGACAAATTTAAGTTTAGTCAGAGTTCTTAATGATGACATTTTTGTCTTTCTTCCGCAGAGTATATCTCAAAACTTTGATGTTGAATGGTATGGAAAATTTATAACAATAGATGGAAGAAACCTAGTTCACGGCAAGGGCAGGCTTGTTTTTATAAGAAAAGATGATGGTTACAGAAGTGTCCCTTACAATGTAAGAGCAGAAGAAGGTTATATTGTTGACGATTTAGTTCTAAAGCCTAATCAGTTTTACAGATGTTTAGATGAGAACTGTGTCTTAAAAAGTTTGAAGATAGTTTTCCGTTATGTTCAAGAGGAAAAAACCATAGAAGAAGTTGCTACTTTTAATGGTGAGGTAGGTATATATGAGGATGTTCTAGTTCCCAAATTGGGAAAACTTGAATCAAGAAATTTTATCTACGAGGGAGAATTTAATAAAGGAGAGATTACCGGTTTTGGTAAATTTTGCTTTAAAAGTAAAGGTGTGTTCAGTTGCGATAATGCTTTGATTGTCCAAGAGGGTTTTTGGGAAAAAGGTGGATTTTTAGAAGGATATTTAAAAACTGCTTATTCGGATGGTGCTGTTTACGAAGGATGGAGCATTAACGGAATTCCAGATGGCTGGGGTAGGGTTTTATGGAGCGATGGAAGTAGATATGTTGGAGAATTCTTAGAAGGAAAAAAACACGGAAGAGGTTTTTACTTTTTCTCCGATGGTAGTTGGTATAGAGGAGAATATAAAAATGACCTAAAGGATGGGGAAGGTGAACTTTATATCAAGCCTTTAGCTGTTCATTATGTAGGACAATTTAAAGCTGGAAAGATTCACGGATGGGGCGAATTATACATCGGTAATGAATTTGTTTATATAGGTTCTTTTGAAAATAACTTACCTCATGGTAGCGGTTACTTGATTGACAAATCAGGTAACACTTACGAAGTCATTGTTAATAATGGAAATATCTTATTTGTTAACTCTACATCCCAAAAACTTTCGCTTTATCAGCTTTTCTCTTCTGAAGCATGGGCTTTTGGTATTCCTTCTTTGTCAGATGCTGTTAACTTCTTTTCAAAAAAAGTTCAAGAAGTCGCTGATTGGGTAGAGAAAAATAAAACTCACATAATTAATGCTACCAAAGGATGTATTGCTGGAGGGATTGGAGGAGCTATTTCTGGGGCTGCTGGAGGAGCTGTTGCTGGAGCTGTGGTAGGAAATGTCGTTGCAGGAGCAGCTGTAGGAGCTGCATGGGGAGTACTAAGCGGATGTTTAGATCAGGCTACTAAAGCTTTTGAAAAGAGTCTTTCGGATGAAGATTACACACTTGAAGATGCTTTTCAGTCCTTTGAGGATGAAGCCTTTAGTGCAGAGAATTTCGTTATGGGAGCAGTGGGAGGAGCTGGACGTGCTTTGAAGACTTTAAATTCTGCATCAAAGGCAGGGAAGATCCTAAAAAAGGGGAGCAAAATCTTACAAGTTGGGGAAAAAATTGCTGAAGTTCGCATTATAGAAAAAGCTGGCAAACCATTAATGCATCCAAGTGTAAGGCAGGCTATTTCTAAATTGTCGCAGCAAGCAGAAAGGGCTGTTAAAAAGGTTTATAGCTTCTTGTGCAAAAGGAAATTTATAAAAAGGTTTTGTAGAGAAGGAGAACCTTTTCCCAAAAATTTAACTTTATTTAGTTGGAATCTAGGAAATTTTAGTCCAAAAGGAAGAAAAGAAAAGGATAAGAGATTAATTTATGATTTTCTGGAAAATAGAAATGAGGATATTATTTTGCTTCAAGAGGTTATAAAAGCTAGAGATAAAAGCTGGAATGGTTTCTGGAAAAAACTTGCAAGAAAAACGAAAAGAGAATTAAAAGTGTCTAAACCAAGAGATAGAGGAGAAACTTTTGTTTTTCTAGCGAAGAAAAGTAAGTTTTCCTCTGTACAATTGATTGATAAAGAAGTGTTATCTACTTTACCATTAATAAGTCTTGGAAGGAAACCTGCTGTTGTATGTTTACAAATAAAATCTTTGGCGTCAAAAAGGAAAAAACTTAAGAAAAGGAATAACTATCAAGGACACTGCGATATAGCAGTTATTAACGTTCATGTTGATTTTACAATGAAAATGTTTGGAAAAAAGATAAAACCTATAAAAGTATTTGGAAAGAAAATTTTAAAAAAAGAAGAGTCGGAAAATAAGATCAGACTAACCAAAACGTTCTTTTCTTTATTATCAATTCTTCAAAATTTGAAAAGAAAGTTTTCTCCTAAAGTCATAATTATCGGAGGTGATTTTAACTTAGATCCTGATATCCTAAATATCCCAATAATGAAACTGTATCGGCCAGTAATCCAAGATATTACTACAATTGGTGGTAAGCGGTATGATAACTTCCTTGTTCCTTATTGGGTTGGATCCTCAGGAGAAGTTATATACAGTTTAGTTTGCCAATGTCCCACAGATAAAGTTCATTCCTCCGGACAAGTCTGTAAAGAAATAAATTCATACCAAGAAGTAGAGCAAATGGAGACATTTAGGGAATGTTATAAAAAACATATTAGTGATCATTTTCCTGTAACTGCTAAATTACAGTGGATCTTTTGAGGAGGGAGTGTCGGAGGAGTATCACCCAAGTGTAAAAATTCCAAACCTGAAGAAAGATTGGAGGCATGATAGAATTTACACAGTTCTATGGACACTTCCTCTTTGTGCATTATCATCAAGCTTCCCAAAAATCGTCTATTGCATGCTTGTGAAGAGAAATAGCTCTCTTTCTATTTTCGGGAGCAAATAAAGGTAGTGTACGATATTTTGTGTAAGCTGAAAAAATGGAGTAACCTCCTGGGAAACACCCCACGAATACCAACCCCAGGAGGCAAAAATGGAACTACAAAGGATTTTACCAAACATCATCAAGGAAGTAGTAAAGCAATGCTGTGTCCAAAAAAGAGATATGAGGTAAAATACCTAACATGAGCAGGGACTGGAAGAAGTACAACAGAGAGCTAGTGAGAAG
>JBDOLX010000057.1 GCA_039832905.1 Desulfurobacteriaceae bacterium
TGTTAGTAGAGCCAAGACTAACATAAATATAGAGATTAATTTATCCTTAGTGAAATTGTTTGCCTTCATTTAATCCCTCCCTTTATCATTACCAAACCGACTACAAGCATGATGTTTACAACTAATGAATACTCCGTATGAAGCTTGCAGTCTTTTATATAAACTTCTGAGGTTTTTAGCATAAGATGATCAAAGCAATATCCAATAAATCCGTAACCTTTCCAATCACTACTGGTTGAAAAGACAAGTAGGATACAGGGAGATTCAAGATTGCACATTTGTAGGTAGTTGCGATATACCATTGTGTTGTGTATCAATACTGCGAAAAAGAGCATAGAACCAATAAAGTTTACAGCATGTGTGAATTTTCCTTTGTGGCTAGGATATCTTCCACACATTACATTTTTTCCTTTAATTTAACCATATATAAAACATCATAACTATGTATGGAAATATTAAGAAAAACCAACCAAAGAGTTCTATAATCCAAGGAGGGCTTTCCTTGCCACCATATCTTTCTCCTGTCCAGAAAATAATGCCTGTTGCACCTAAAATGTCAGAGAAAAGAATTAAAGGTAGAACAAGAATAATATGATAGGACATGACAACGTAAAATGCTTCAACATCGTTTGTTATTATGTATACAGAGACGCAATTAAGGATACTAACTAAGATTGCTACTAGCTTCCTCATTTTATAAGTCTTAAATAAAGTTTAAAAATTAAGTGTTTTTAGGACTTTTAGATACGGAATGAAAGATTAGAAAGAATGTAAATATCTCAGTTAGAACATATTCAGCTGGTAGAAGGAATTTTAAGTATGTTGGATTTACGCTTGTTGTAGCAATTAGATTTATAACTGCATTTATACTACTAAAGATGATAGCATTGACAAGAAATGGTCTATCCACTTTTGCATAGTTTTTGTTGTGTTTTAAAAAGATGAAAAATAAAGCGTAAATTATGATGAACAGTATCCAGTCTTTATCAGCTCTTAATATGAATGAACTTAGATATAATGAAACAGTTCCTATAAATAACGCAAGGAATGGTTCTTTTAGTTTTATAGAATATAAAATTAGAATTATGTCAAGCAGGTATGTTACTAAAAATAAAAGTATCAGAAGAATTAGGGCATGAACACAACCAGAATGTTTAAGTAGATCAAAGATTTGCGTTTTATTTCCTAATCCACCGACGAAAAGAAGACATTTATAAATATAGAGAAAAATTGCTACAAGAAATCCATTGTAGAAAATAAATCCGGATATGCTTCTTAATATGAAAGTTTTCATTACATTTATCAGGTATATTAAGACAAAAATTCCCCCTATAAAAAATGGATTGTTAACTAAGTTAAATGCATCTGCAAAAACAAAGATTCCCCTATAAGTCTGAAATAGGAAAAATATAATCAGGAAAATATGAAGGAAAGTGAACTTTTTTACTTCCAGAATCCACCTCCCTCCTCTAAATTTAAGACCATTAATTTGTATATAATGATTTTACACAACCTTTATCATCGTAATGTAGTTTAAACCTTTTGATCAGCTTTATAGGGTAAATGCCTTTTGTTCCTCTAGAATTACCACATAAGTTGGAACATAACTTATCGTGTTCTCTGTCAAACTGTGATTATGAGGGGAGTTTTCCTGTTAATATTAAATGTAAATATACAAAACAAAATTTTCCAACTCTTTATAGTCCTTTAAGAAGTGTTGACATAAGGACAAAAGAACCTTTTGAAGTTTCTATTGAACGTTCTGATGTTTGTGCCGTTCCGGCTGCATCGGTCGTTGCAGAGTCTATGCTGGCTATAACCTTACTTGGTGCAATCCTTGAAATGTTTCCAGCAGATGACTTTAGAAGATTAAAGAAGTGGTTTAAGGAATATAAAGAGAGTTTAAAAAGGTTTTAATTTTCTTTTCTTCCCTTTTTCCTCTCTCCTTCTCTTTTCAGTTTTTCTATTCCTTAGCTTTTTTTATTCAAACCTTTCCAGCCTCCAACTTCTCCAACTTTCTAACAGCAATCCCGCTCACTTTTGCGGGCATTTCAACTATTACAGAAAGGATTGTTGAAGAAAAAGAAGATGTAAGAACAGCAATCCCGCTCACTTTTGCGGGCATTTCAACAGGTACAAAATTCAGGCATTGATTTTCAAAGCTTTCAGAACTTGAGTTTTGTATATAAATCTAATACATCTTGCTACACAAACTATATTACCAAACACCCTTTAACCCATTGAAACATAACAGTTTATTTATTAGAACTTCAAAATAAAATCATATTCTTTAAAACATTCGATTGCTTAGCCTTAAAAAACTAAAATTATCCGAAATGCCCGTCCTTATTCAGTTTTAAAAGACCAAATAAAAAAATAAATGGTCGGGGCGACCCGATTTGAACGGGCGACCTCTGGCCCCCCATGCCAGCGCGCTAACCAACCTACGCCACGCCCCGACGCCCTCTAATAATATAAGCCAAAAAGTAATCTATTCAATTGTCATTATAGCTTCGTCTGGGTTAACGTTATCTCCCGGTTTAACATAGATAGCTTTTACCTTTCCACTAATTGGCGCGTGAAGTTCGTTCTGCATCTTCATTGCTTCAACAATTGCTACAACGTCTCCTTCCTGAACTTCATCACCTTCTTTAACTTTAATTTCGACCACTTTCGCAGGCATTGGAGATGTAACGTCTCCCTCTTTTGTAGCTCTTGGACGCTTAGAAGAACTTGCAAGTTCTCCTTTAATTTCTACTTCCTCACCAGTTGGAACAACTTCAACGAGAGGTTCTACAACAACCTCTTCAAGTCTTCCATCTATCTTAATAAAGTAAGGCTTCTTTCCTTCTTTCTTGTGTCCTACACCTGCAACTTTTACGTGGTAGCTTTCACCGTGAACGTTGATGATAAACTCTGTTGGGGCAAGAGGTTGTGGACACTGTTGCCTATCTTCTTCTGCATCTGCAAGGTCTTCTTCAGAAACTGCTGGAATTTCTCCTTTTTCGACCTTTTCTCTCCATTCAAAGAACTCTTTTGCAACCTTTGGAAAGAGGCAGTAAGAAAGAACGTCTTCTTCATTTCTTGCAAGGTCTTTGATTTCTTCTCTTGCTTTTTCAAGTTCAGGCTGGAGTAAATCTGCAGGTCTACATGTAATTGGTTCTTCGTCTCCAAGAACTTTCTTTATGATTTCCTCTTTTATTGGTGCAGGTGGTTTTCCGTAAAGACCTTTAACGTAGTTCTTTGCTTCTTGGGTAATCATCTTGTATCTTTCGCCGGCAAGAACGTTTAAAACAGCTTGAGTTCCAACGATTTGGCTTGTAGGTGTAACAAGTGGAGGATATCCGAAGTCTTCTCTTACTCTTGGAACTTCTTTGAGAACTTCTTCAAGCTTATCAAGTGCACCTTGTTCTTTTAACTGGTTAATAAGGTTTGAAATCATTCCTCCAGGGATTTGGTGTTCAAGAACGGCAGCATCAATTCCTTTAAAGTCTATGTCATACTTTTTGTATTTCTTTCTAACTTCCTTAAAATGGCTTGCCATTTTACTTAAAGCTTCTTTATCAAGTCCAACTTCAAAACCGAACTCTGAAAGGGCATAGGCCATAGTTTCTACTGCAGGGTGGGAAGTATCAGAAGCAAGAGGAGATATTGCTACGTCAAGAATGTCTGCTCCAGCTTCCGCAGCCTTTAACTGTGCCATTTCGGCAAGTCCACTTGTGCAGTGGGTATGAACGTGAACAGGAAGTCCTACTTCTTCCTTTAAAGCTTTTACGAGAGAGTAAGCTTTTTCAGGAGATAAAAGTCCTGCCATGTCCTTTATAGCGATTATGTCAACGCCCATTTCTTTATACTGGAGGGCAAGTTCTATGTAAAGGTCTTCCGTATGAACAGGGCTGATTGTGTAAGAAATTGCCCCTTCAACGATTTTTCCCATTTCCTTTGCAGTTTCTACAGCAACCTCAACGTTCCTTAAGTCGTTTAAAGCGTCAAAAACCCTAAATACATCAATTCCGTTTTCTGCTGCCTTTCTTACAAAAGCCCTTACAACATCGTCTGGATAGTGTCTGTACCCTACAAGGTTTTGTCCTCTTAAAAGCATCTGAAGACGGGAATTTGGCATAAGTTTTCTTAAAGTTCTTAATCTTTCCCAAGGATCTTCTCTTAAAAATCTTAAGCAAACGTCAAAAGTTGCCCCTCCCCAACACTCAACAGACCAAAAACCTGCTTTGTCAATAATAGGCGCTATTTCAATCATATCTTTCGTTTTCATACGTGTAGCAAAAAGGGACTGGTGAGCGTCTCTTAAAGTCACGTCCGTGAACTGTATCTTTTTAGCCATACCTTTTATCCTCCAACTACTTTATTTCTTACTTATAACCCATGGTGTGCAGCTATTGCCGCAGAAATTGCAAGTGCCAACACTTCTGGGTCTGGTTCTTTAATGAATGTAAACTCTTTAATCTTTCTATCTATGAATGAGGTATCAAACCTTCCGTTTACAAATTCTGGGTCGTTTAGGATTTTCTTAAAGAACGGAATGGTTGTTGGAACACCACGGATTACAAACTCATTTAAAGCTCTCCTTGAACGTCTAATTACTTCGTCCCAGCTTCTTCCCCAAACTATCAGCTTTGCTACCATGGAGTCATAGTAAGGAGGTATTGTGTATCCTTTATAAACTACTCCGTCTATTCTTACACCTATTCCACCGGGAGAATAGTAAGCTGTAATAGTTCCCGGAGAAGGGACAAAATCTCTTGTTGGGTCTTCAGCGTTTATCCTAAACTGCATTGCAAAGCCGTGAAGCTGAACGTTCTTTTGGGAGAATGATAAGTTCATTCCAGCAGCGATTCTTATTTGTTCTTGAACAATGTCTATACCGGTTACTTCTTCGGTAATTGTGTGTTCAACCTGTAGTCTTGGGTTTACTTCCATAAAGTAAAAGTTTCCATATTTATCCATTAAAAATTCCCAAGTTCCAACGCCGTAATAGCCAATCGCTTTTGCTGCTTCAACGCAAATCTTTCCAAGCTTTTCTCTCTGTCTTCTTGTTAAGACAGGGGATGGTGCTATTTCAAGAACTTTTTGGTGTCTTCTTTGAAGGGAACAGTCTCTTTCCCCAAGGTGGACAACGTTTCCGTGTTTGTCAGCAACTATCTGTATTTCTATGTGTCTTGGATTTTCGATGTACTTTTCTATAAAGACTTCTCCTTTACCAAAGGCAGCTTCTGCTTCCTTTACGGCAATTTCAAATTGACTTTCAAGCTCTTTATCATTTCTTGCTATTCTTAATCCTCTTCCACCACCACCGTGGGCAGCTTTTATCATTACAGGATAGCCTATTTTCTTTGCTATTTCCTTTGCTTCGTTTAAATCCGATATTGGATCTTCACTACCTTCTGCTACAGGAACTCCGAGTTCTTTCATTACCTTTTTGGCTTCTATCTTATTACCAAACATTTTAAGGTGTTTAACGTCAGGCCCTATAAACTCAATTCCGTGCTTCCTTGCATATTCTGCAAAGTCTGCCCTTTCTGAGAGGAAACCGTATCCTGGATGAATAGCATCTGCTCCTGCTCTTTTGGCAATGTCTACAATCTTGTAGTAGTTGAGGTATGCTCTTAAAGGGTCTCCGTGAATAAGGTACGCTTCGTCTGCCTTTTTAACGTGTAAGGAGTTAACATCTGCTTCTGAATAGATTGCAACGGTCTTTATTCCCAGTTCCTTACAAGCCCTTATAACCCTTGTTGCTACTTCACTTCTGTTTGCTATTAGTACTTTTTTAAACATTGAAAATTCCTCCGATTAGCCTTAGGAGTATATTGGCAAAGACACCGGCTATTGCATCATCAACAGTAATACCCAATCCTCCCGGAAGCTTTTCAAAGAAAGGAATGGGAGGTGGTTTCATTATATCAATAACTCGGAATATAATAAGTCCAAGGAATGCTGTCTCAAGGCTGGCATTGAGTCCTAAAAGGGCTATTTCCATTCCGAGGATTTCGTCTATAACTACGCAGTCAGGGTCTTTATTCCCAAGCTCTTTGGAAACATAATCAGCAGATACAACACTTAAAAGAAATGTTATAAATATTACTGACAGTTGGAAAGCTAAATTCGGCTTCCAAAATAGGTAAAGGAGGATAGCTGCTAAAATTGAACCCCACGTTCCGGGCATTTTGGGAAGTTTTCCGCTGTAAAATCCAGTAGCAATGAATTCCATTAACGCTTTCACTCTAAAACCTCTTTCAAAAATTTTAAAGGTTATTATATCTTAATTAACGAGGTCTTTAAGTTGACTGAGTTTGAACGCTATTTTGAGAACAAAGAGTTTGTTTGGGATCCGGGACTTGATAGGATAAAAAAGGCTGTAGAAGAATTAAACGTAAAGAAAGTTCCATCTATAATCGTTGCAGGAACAAACGGAAAAGGTTCTACTTCCCATATGATATGTGAAATCTTGAAAAATCACGGAATAAAGTGTGGGCTTTTTACTTCACCTCACCTTTTCCGTTTTAACGAAAGATTTAAAGTAGACTTAAAAGAAGTAGAAACTGAAGTTTTAGATGAAAGTTTTCGGAAAATAGTTGATATTATCGAGAAATATAACCTTACCTATTTTGAAGGTGCATTTTTGCTTTCGTTAGAGGTGTTTTCTTCTTCTAAAGTTGATGCTATCGTTTTTGAAGTTGGACTTGGTGGAAGACTTGATGCTAGCAATGCAATTGACCATGATTTAGCCGTTATTACCCATATTGACTATGACCATAAGGACTATTTAGGAAACACTTTAGAAGAGATAGCAAAAGAAAAGGTAGCCGTTATAAAAGGAGGTATTCCTACTGTCGTTTCTGAAAACGAGGATTTAGTTTTTGAACTTGTTAAAGAGAAAACAAAAAATTATTATTTTTTTGGAAAAGATTTTGAAATTCAAGACGTTAAAGTTTCTTTAAGTGGAACAGAGTTTCTTTATAACGGAAAGAGGGTAAAGACCTCTTTTATAGGTAAACATCAAGCTATAAACTGTGCAGTAGCAATAAAGGCAAGTGAGGTCTTTTTAAAAGAAATACTAAACGTTCCTTTTAACTTCTTGCAAGAAATTAACGTTTGTTTACCGGGAAGATTTCAAATTTTAAAGAAAAACCCAACAGTTATCTTTGACGTAGCACACAACAAAGATGCTTTGAAAAGACTTTTTGAGACTGCTAAAAAGCTTGGACTTAAGGCAAACGTTGTCTTTTCCTCTTTAAAAGATAAAGAGGTAAAGGAAAACTTAAAAGTTGTAATTGACTACCTAAAAAGTGTTAATAGAAAACTTTTCCTTGTTGAGATAGAAAATGAAAGAGCTATGAATTTAAGAGAACTTGTTAAACTGACTAAAGAACTTGGGTTTAAAAACTTTTCCATT
>JBDOLX010000058.1 GCA_039832905.1 Desulfurobacteriaceae bacterium
TAATTTTTCAACCTTACATTCACCTTTATTCTCAAGATAAGATGTAAAAACCCAAACGTACCGGCACTTTCCTCCCTTTTCTTGACATATATTTTCAGGTAAAGCAACTGCTTTAACTATAGAGTGGTTCCAGATAGCATAAAATACTTCTCCTGAATCCTTAAGAATATAAAAATCTTGGCAGTTTTCATCGAAGATTGAACACGAGAAAGAGAGAAAAAAAGGAAGAAGAACAGAAAGAAGCATACCTATACTACCTTTTCTTTCTTCTCCTTCTTTCCTCCTCATAAAGTGCAAGATCAAAGACAGGTTCTACTCTGTTAACAAAAACAAGCTTAACCTTCTTCTTAACATCTTCCGGTAACTCTTCCATTACCTCAGCCTTATTCTTTTCAGGAAGTATTACTGTTTTTGCTCCATATCTTAAGGCAGCTAAGATTTTTTCTTTTAATCCTCCAACAGGTAGAACCTTTCCACCTAAAGTAATTTCTCCTGTCATAGCTACTTCTTTTTTAACTTTCCTATCTGTCAAAGCAGAAAGCATTGCAGTAGCTATTGTTATTCCAGCAGAAGGTCCATCTTTAGGAATTGCCCCTGCTGGAACGTGGACATGAATATCTATTTTTGAAAAGTCGTGTTTAATGCCATACTTATCTGCATTTGCCTTTATGAAACCAAGAGCAGCTTGTGCAGATTCCTTCATTACGTCTCCAAGTCTTCCCGTCAAAATAAGCCTTCCACTTCCTTTAGTTACTATAACTTCAATAAATAAAACATCTCCTCCTACCGGTGTCCAAGCAAGCCCCGTTGCTACACCAACTTCATCTTCTCCAAGCTCAAGTTCAGGAACAAACTTAGGAGCCCCTAGGATCTTTTCAACAAGTTTCTTTGTTATCTTGTACTTTTTCTCCTTTCCTTCACTTATCCAGAGGGCTACTTTTCTGCAAACAGCAGCAATGCGTCTATCTAAGTTTCTTACTCCTGCCTCTCTTGTATAGTGTCTAATAATGTGTAAAAGGGCAGAATCTGTAAATTCGATATCTTCGGAAGTTAAAGCATGATTCTTCATTTGGTTGGGAACAATGTACTCTTTAGCGATCTGAAGTTTTTCATATTCTGTGTATCCTGGAATGTTGATAACTTCCAATCTATCAAGCAAAGGTTCTGGAATTGTATGAGGAGTATTTGCAGTTGCAATAAAAAGAACTTCTGATAAGTCGAAAGGATGGTTTATATAGTTATCAACAAACTCTCTATTCTGTTCAGGATCAAGAACTTCCAAAAGAGCTGCCGCTGGATCTCCTCTAAAGTCAGAAACCATTTTATCTATTTCATCAAGTAGAATTACAGGGTTTTTAGTTCCAGCTTTTTTCAAAGCTTGAATTATTTTCCCAGGCATTGCGCCAACATAAGTTCTTCTGTGTCCTCTTATCTCTGCTTCGTCCCTAACTCCACCAAGAGAAATTCTTACAAACTTTCTACCAAGAGCTCTTGCAATGGAACGGGCGAGGGACGTTTTTCCAACTCCCGGAGGTCCAACGAAACAAATCGTAGCCTGTTTAACATCTTTAACCTTTTTCTTCCTCTTCCTTATAAGAGCCTTTACTGCTAGGTATTCCAAAATTCTATTTTTAACTCTTTCAAGGTCGTAATGATCTTCATCCAGAATTTGTCTTGCTCTCTCTATATCAAGTTTATCGCGAGTTTTCTTAGACCAAGGAAGCTCTATCATCCACTCTATATAAGTTCTCAAAACTGCAGCTTCTGCAGATTCAGGATGCATTTTTTCAAGTCGAGACAGTTCCTTAAGGACAGATTCTTCCACCTCTTTTGGCATTTTTGCTTTTTTTATTTTTTCCCTATATTCCTCTATCTCCTTTGTTTTTTCTTCTTCCTCTCCAAGTTCTTTTCTTATAGCTCTTAGTTGCTGTCTAAGAAAATACTCTTTTTGCTCTTTTTCCATAGATTCACGAGCTTTTGTTCTTATAAGTTCTTGTATCTCAAGAACTTTTATTTCATGTTCATGTTTTTCACTTATCTTTCTTAATCTTTCAACAGGATCAACTGTAGAAAGAAGATCCATTGCTTCTTCAGTAGAAAGTTCTATCTGACCTGCTACAAGGTCAGCGAGTCTTCCAGGATCCTCGATAGACCTTAAGATTGCAACCATATCAGGTGGTATCTGCTTTCCAAGGGCAACAATTCTTTCTATTTGATCCTTTACAAGTTTTACAAGAGCTTCCTCTTCCAAAGACTCTGGAGTGTACTCTGGTTCCAAAATGTGTTCAAGAAGAGCTTTATAAAAACCATCTTCTAATTTCAATTCCTTAACTTTTGATCTTCCTAAACCCTGAACGAGAATCTTTACTCTGCCATCCCCCATTTTCATTGCTTTGAGGATGACAGCAACAGTTCCCACATCGTAAAGATCTTCGGGTTTTGGATCCTCTACGTCCTTATCTTTCTGAGTTAGAAGAAAAATAAGTTTGTGCTCTTTTAATGCCTCTTCCACTGCATTTAAAGAAAATTCCCTACCCACAAAGAGCGGAGTAATCATCATAGGAAATACAACTACGTCTCTTAACGGCAAAACAGGGAGTTCTTCTGGAAATCTTGGTTCATTGGAAGTTGGTGTCTTTGGCATCTCACCCATTACTTGTTCTCCTCTTCAAGTTTTTCCTGTAAGTACTTAAGAAAAGCATCTTTTAGATCCTTTCTCATAAGAGCAAAGTCAACAGTAGCTATTAAAAAACCAAGTTTATTTCCTGTATCGTATCTTTTACCTTCCATTATCTTAGCATAGAGAGCTTCCTTCATTCCTAGTCTTTCAATACCATCTGTGAGCTGTATCTCTCCACCTTTTCCAGGAGGAGTTTTCTTTAAGGCTTCAAATATACCTGGCGTAAGTATGTATCTACCAGTAATAGCAAAATTTGAAGGCGCCTCTTCTACGGAAGGCTTTTCAACCAAAGCATCAACTTTAAAAACGCCTCTTTCCACCTCTTTTCCACCAACAATACCGTATTTACTAACATCTTCTTTTGGAACTTCTTGAACTCCAAGGACTGTGCATCTATATTTATCAAAAACATCCATCAGTTGCTTTATGGCTGGAGTATCTGAAACCATTATGTCGTCCCCAAGCAAAACCGCAAAAGGTTCATTGCCAACAGCCGGCTCTGCCGTTAAAATAGCATGTCCTAACCCAAGAGGTTCCTTCTGTCTTACATAAACTACTTCAGCCAAATTTGTAACTTCTCTTACAAGTTTTAAAAGATCTTCTTTTCCCTTTTTCTCTAAAGAATACTCAAGCTCAAAGTTGGTATCAAAGTGGTCCTCTATAGCTCTTTTATGTTTTCCTGTAACAAAGATAATTTGCCTAATCCCTGCCCTCACAGCTTCTTCTACGATATACTGGATTACAGGTTTATCTACAATTGGTAGCATTTCCTTTGGTTGAGCTTTAGTTGCTGGCAAGAACCTCGTACCAAGTCCGGCAACAGGAATAACAGCTTTTCTTATCATCTAGACCTCCCACGGAAAGCTTTTAGCAAAGATACACTTTAAGTACCTGCTTTCTGGAATCTGGAGAACAAACGGATGGTCTTTGGCCTGATAAGTTGTATAGAGAACCCTTAAAGGTGTTCTTGTATCGTAAGCCGCAGAAAGGAGAATCTCCTCTAGGATAGGAGGCGTAATGTGGTGGGAACAAGAACAAACAACGATGCTACTACCCGGTTTAAGCATTCTAAGTCCACGAAGGAAAAGCTCCTTGTATCCCTTCTTAGCCTGTTCAACCACCGTTTTGCTCTTTGCAAAAGCAGGTGGATCAATAACAATTGCGTCAAACTTTTCTCCATCAAGCTGCATTTTCTTTAAAACCTTAAAGGCATCTCCCTTAACAAACTGAAACCTATCGGCCACTCCATTAAGTTCTGCATTTTCCTTTGCAAGGTCTAAAGCAAGTTGAGAGCTATCAACTGCAACTACTTCTTTCGCTCCTCCAATTACAGCTGCATGAATACCGAATCCTCCAAGATGGCAAAAAGCATCAAGAACCCTGTCTCCTTCTTTTACAAACTCCTTTGCAAAAAGAAGCTTGTTCTCTCTTTGGTCTAAGAAATATCCTGTTTTTTGTCCTCCAACAATTTGAACGTTAAAGCTTATCCCGTTTTCCTTGATAATTACTCTATCTGGTACTTCTCCGTAAAGGGGCTGTTCAACTAAAGGAAGCCCTTCAAGCTCTCTTACTTGAACGGTTGACTTTTCATAAATTCCCTTAGGTTTTACAACATCAACTAAGGCTTTAATTACTTTATCTTTAAGAACTTCCATCCCTAAGGTCGTTATCTGGACAACAAGATATCCATCATAGTAATCAACAATAAGCCCTGGAAGATAATCAGCTTCAGAGTGAACTAACCTAAAAGCCGTGGAATCTTCCGGTACAACCTTCTTTCTGTAAGAAAAAGCTTCTGAAATTCTTTTCTTGAAAAAATCAAGGTCTATTTCTTCATCTTTCTTAAAGGTAAGAATCCTAATAGCTATATAACTATCTGGATTTATGTATCCCTTAGCGAGAAAACCTCCTCTATAATCCCTTACAACGCAAAGTTCTCCTCTCTTGGGCTTTCTTGAGAACTTAAGAATGTCGTTCTTATAAACCCAAGGATGAAAACCTTTTATCCTCTTTTCTTTTCCCTTTTTTACAGAAACCTGGAGCATTCACTACCTCACAATAATTTTTGGTAAAAGTTTAAAGAACTCAATAGCTGCACCTTTATAAGAAACCTTTCCAGTAAGAAGAGATACAGTAAGACTTGCAATTTCAGGAACTTTTTTATGACGTAAAAATTTAAACCTTTAGCATTAAAGAAGATATTCCCAACAACTTTTGCCCAAAAGAATTCCGTTCCAAAAATTTTATCAATTAATCCCTTATAAAGTTTCAAGACTTTTAAGTTTCCACTCTCAAACGCTTTTAAAACAAGTGTAGACGCTATTACTCCACTCTTTACAGCATAGTAAATTCCTCCACCTGTTAGAGGATCTACAAGTCCTCCTGCATCTCCTAAAAAAAGTAGATTTTCTCTGCATACGTCATTCTTCCTTTTTCCACAAGGTATTGGAAAACCCTGTTCAAAAATAACCTTCCCGAAAACACCATGTTTATTATTTAAAGCAGAAAGCCTTTCCCTTAAAGCTTTATTTTTCTTAGTAAATTCTCCAAGACCAACCGTTAAAAATTTCCTTTCGGAAAGACCCAATAGTACCCCCAAGAAAAGTCCGTAAAGTCTATTAAGATAGAATCATCCCAGGAAGTCTCTACATCAGACTCAAAAGTAAAACCTACATCCCTTTTTATTCTTAAAGTTCTTGCTATTCTACTATTTACATCATCAGCAGAAATTAAGACTCTTGTCCTATAAACACCTTTATCTGTTATGACTTTCCAAAAGCTTTCCTCTTTCTCTACAGATAAAACAGCTTCTTCAAAATGAAACTCAAAACTACTTTTCTTCAAAACCGTTTCAAGTAAAAAGTTATCAAGTTCTTCTCTGTCTGTTAAGTAAGTTAGCGTAGAAGTAGTTGAAATCTCCGTCCTATCAAGGTTATTAACAAGAATAAATTTTCT
The DNA here is from genome assembly GCA_039832905.1 of Desulfurobacteriaceae bacterium. Taxonomy (NCBI): domain Bacteria; kingdom Pseudomonadati; phylum Aquificota; class Aquificia; order Desulfurobacteriales; family Desulfurobacteriaceae; species Desulfurobacteriaceae bacterium. Next base: position 5,636 of record JBDOLX010000058.1, read on the forward strand.
CGAGGCTACTTTAACAACTTTATCTAAGTTGGGAAATAAATTTTTTAGAAGCGTATAAGCCTTTGGAGTTAAACCACCAGCACAAGGTTTCTTCCGAGGAAAAGAAAATTTATCAAAGGCAATTATCTTAAGTCCACAATTTCCAAGTGATTTTAAAAAAGATAAACCGGCGGGACCAAGTCCCGATACAACTATATCATAAACCATCTATCCCTATTTACCTCTATAATCGGAAATTAACTTTTCAAATTCCCTAAAAAGATACCTTGAGTCGTGAGGACCTGGAGAGCTTTCGGGGTGATACTGAACAGTGAAAAGAGGCTTTGTCTTGTGCTTCAAACCTTCTACAGTGCCATCGTTAAGGGAGTAGTGAGTAATTTCAAGGTCATCAGGTATTGTTGATTCGTCAACGGCAAATCCATGGTTCTGAGCGGTAATCTCAACCCTTCCAGTCTTCTTATTTTTAACTGGCTGGTTTGCACCTCTGTGACCAAACTTTAATTTGTAAGTAGAAGCTCCCATGGCAAGTGCTGTAAGTTGGTGCCCAAGACATATACCAAAGATAGGTTTTTTATAGGTAGCTATAAGGTAGCGAATAGTTTCTATGGCGTAGGATACGGCTGCCGGATCTCCTGGCCCACAAGAGAGGAATATTCCATCTGGATTAAGTTTTAGAATTTCTTCTGGAGGTGTCTTTGCAGGAACAACTATCGGTTTTATTCCAACATCAACAAGATTTCTCAAAATGTTGTACCTTATTCCAAAATCAAGAACAACAACCGAATATTTAAGGTTCTTTTCTACTTTATACCCTTTTCCAAGTTCCCAAGTTCCCTGTTCCCACTCGTAAGGTTCTTTACAGGTTACTTCATCCACAAGGTTAAGACCTTCCATTTTTGGAATTGAACGGGCTTTGGAAATAAGACTGTCAGGATCAAGGTCAACGGTAGAAATTACTCCTCTCATAGTTCCAACAGTTCTAAGCTTTTTAGTTAATTCCCTTGTATCAACTTCGCAGATACCTACAACTCCATACTCTTTTAAGTAATCTTCAAAGGACTTCTCAGCCCTCCAGTTTGAGTAAACTTCAGAAATTTCTTTAACTATAAATCCTTCAGCTTTTGGACCATCGGACTCAACATCTTCACTGTTTGCTCCAACGTTTCCAATTAACGGACATGTCATAGTAACTATCTGACCTTTAAACGAAGGATCGGTAATAATCTCTTGATATCCTGTCATTGAAGTTGTGAAAACAACTTCTCCGTAGGTTTCCCCTTCAGCCCCAAAGGAGTATCCTTCATAATAGGTGCCATCCTCAAGAGCAAGAATTGCAGGCTTTCTGTCAAGCATTAGCAACTCCTCTTGTGATATATTTAAATCGCTTAATTTTACCATTTAAAAGGATTTGGAGGTTAGAATAGTTATGAAAAGACTTGTTTATCTCTTTCTCCTTGTAGTCACACTAGCAATCTTTGGCTGTATATCTCAAAATTCCTCTAAACCGTTAATCGTTTCCTCTATTCCTGTTTGGAAAAGTGTAGCAGAGTACATAGGAGGAAGGGACTTTAGATATTATTCCATTTTGAAAGGTGGAGAATCTCCCCACGGATACGAACCTAAACCTTCAGATGTTCAAAAAATTCAGGAAGCGAAACTTATAATAGTTCACGGTCTTGGTTTGGACGACTGGGCTTTAAAAGGTGTAAATAAAGGAAAAGTTTTCAACATTGGAGAACTGTTTTCTAAAAAGTATCCCCAAATAAAGAAACCTGGTTACCATCTATGGACAAACCCTGTTCTTATGGAAGAAGTTTACTTTGAAATTGCCAAAAAGCTTGTAAAGTTCTATCCTAAGAGAGAAACCTATTACCTTAAAAGGGCTGATGATTATGCAGCAATGATTGAACAGCTTCTCCAAAGAATCAACAACTGTTTACAAGATGTAAAGAAAAAGGTTGTTGTAATTTATCATCCTGTTTGGAAACCTCTACTTGAAACTTTTGGAGTAAAAACAATAGAAATTGCAAGAACGCCGGAAGAGCAGATAACTCCTGAAAGGCTAAAAGAAGTTATAGAAGAAGCAAAAAAGAAAGGTGCTAAAGTTGTTATAGGAGAAACTTTTGCACCTAAAAAGGTTGTGGATATGGTAGCAAAGGAAATAAATGGAAAGGTTTTAATACTAAATCCTGTTCATTCAGATGATTATGTTAGGGCTTTATCAAATTGGGGAAGCAAAATCTGTAACGCTTTAAAGGAGTAGAAAGATGATACTAATGATAGATAACTACGATTCTTTTACCTACAACGTCGTTCAGTACTTTGGAAAGTTAGGTGCAGACATAAGAGTTTACAGAAATGACAAAATCACGATTGACGAAATTGAGAAAATGAAGCCTGAAGCCCTTGTCATCTCCCCTGGCCCCTGCACTCCAAAAGAAGCTGGAATTTCCGTTGAAGCAATAAGACACTTTGCAGGAAAAATTCCAATACTTGGCATCTGTTTAGGACATCAATCCATAGGCTTTGCTTTTGGGGCTAAAATCGTAAGGGCAAAGAAACTTATGCATGGAAAAGCATCAAACATAATTCACAACGAAAAAGACCTTTTTAAGGGAATGAAAAACCCATTTTCAGCAATAAGGTATCACTCTCTCGTTATAGATAGAGAAACTCTCCCAGAAGTTTTTGAAATTACTGCAGAAAGCGAAGATGATAGAGAAATAATGGGAGTTAAGCATAAACACTTGCCAATTTACGGGGTTCAGTTTCACCCTGAATCCATCTTAACAGAGGATGGAATAAGGATAATTGAGAACTTTCTAAATTTAATTTAGAGGACAAAACTCGTTGAAAAAAATTTTGATAGTTACAGGAGAACTTTCGGGTTTCAACTACGCTAAAGAACTTATTCCCTGTCTTTCCAAAAAGCTTAAAGTTTTTGGTGTTCTGATGGAAGATGTTGAAGGATCAACAAGGATACTTGACTCCAAAGATCTTTTAGCCTTTGGATTATTTGAAGCAGTCTCAAAACTTCCATCAATTTGGAAAGGAAGGAAAAAAATCGAAAGTTTTTTAAGAAAGGAAAAGGTGGATGCTGTATTACTTATTGACTTTCCAGGTTTTAATCTGAAGATTGCTGAAATTGCAAAAAAACTTGGAATAAAAGTTTTTTACTTTATACCTCCCAAACTTTGGGCTTGGGGAGAAGGGAGAATTAAAAAGATAAAAAAGTTTGTGGATAGAGCATTTGTAATATTCCCTTTTGAAAAAGACTTTTACGAAAAGTTCAAGGTAAAAGTAACCTACGTTGGAAACCCGTTAAAAGATATTGTAAAACCTTCTTTAAAGCCCTTAGAGTTCAGAAGAAAGTATAATCTCAAAGACCCAATATTCGCTTTAATGCCCGGAAGTAGACCTTCTGAAATTAATTACCTTTTAAAGCCAATGGTTGAAGTTTCCAAGAGAATAGAAGGTAGTTTCGTTCTCCCTGTGGCTTCTTCTTTAGACAAGGATCTTATTGAAAAAACTATAAAAGAAATGAACGGAAAAGTTACTTTAATTCCCGAAAGTGAAAGGTATAACTTACTTTTTGCGGCAGACGCCGGAATTATAGCTTCAGGAACCGCAAGCTTAGAAGCTGCAATCTCGGGACTTCCTCACGTTGTAGTGTATAAGCTTAACCCACTAACCTTTATGATTGCCAAAAGACTTGTAAAAATTCCTTTTGTGTCCTTACCAAACATAATAGCCAAGAAAGAAGTTGTTCCAGAACTTCTTCAAGATGAAATTAATCCTGAAAACCTTACCTTAAGTTTACTTACCGTCTATGAAAATAGATTTCACATAAAAGAACTTCTTGAAAAAGAAGTTAACTCAAAACTTAAAGGAGGAGCAATAGAAAAACTATGCAGGGAGATACTAAAGGAGATTTAAGACTTTTTGCCGTAGCACAACCGGGAATAGAAGAAATTACGGCAAGGGAGTTAAAAGATTTAGGAATAGAAGGAAAAGTTGTCCCCGGTGGAGTTGAGTTTGGGGGAAACTTAGAAACCCTTTATAAAGCAAATCTTCACCTTAGAACAGCAAGTAGAGTCCTTGCAAGACTTTGTACTTTCAAAGCCAAGCACTTTGCAGAACTTGTAAGAAAAGCCAAGAAGTGCCCTTGGGAAAACTTTTTAACAGAAGAGCTACCCTTAAAAATAAGGGTTACTTCAAAAAAATCAAAGCTTTACCACACAAAAGCAATTGAAGAAAGAATATGGAAGGCAATAAACGAAGCCCTTGGTTTTACACCTCCAAAGGCAAAGTTTGAAGACGAGGGAACAAGCGTAATAGTCCGCTTTGAAAATGACATTTGCACGATTAGCATAAACAGTTCCGGAGCAATCTTGCACAAAAGAGGATACAGAAAAAACGAGGTAGAAGCTCCCCTTAGAGAAAACCTAGCAGCGGCAATGATTTTAGTATCAGGTTGGAGAGGAGATACTCCTTTAATAGACCCTTTCTGCGGTTCAGGAACGATCCCAATAGAAGCTGCAATGATAGCAGCCAACATTCCACCGGGAATTAATCGAGAATTTGCCTTTATGAGGTGGAAAAATTTTGATGAAACTCTTTGGGAAAGAATTAAGGAGGAAGCTTTAAAAAACGTGAAAAGCGTAAAAGTCCCTATTATTGGCTACGATATAGACCCAAAAGCTATTGAGTCAGCTATTGAAAACGCAAAGAGTGCAAATGTTCTTGAAGTTTTAGAATTTAAAAACCAGTCCTTTCCTAAGGATTCCATAACGGAAAATGCAACAATAATTACCAATCCTCCATATGGAGTAAGAATTCCAATAAAAAATGTAGAAAGAATCTACAGAATGTTTGGAGATTGGGTAGAGAATTATTTTAAGAACTACAAAGTTTTATTTTTATCTCCTTCCAAAAGGCTTGCAAATCTTACAGGATTAAATTCAAAACTTTTAACTTTCTTTTCAAACGGCGGAATAACTGTTGGACTTTACGAGAGTAGGAAAAACCTTTGACAAAAGGAAATGTCTTTTTACATTTTAAACTCAAGAAATCTTGGAGGAACTGTCAATGATAGAAAAGCTTCAAGAGTTAAAAGAGAAACTAGAAAGGATGAAAAATAGGTATTCCGAAATAAGGGGGTATTTTTGACATAGAAGGAATGAAGAAAAGACTTTCAGAGATTGAAGATGAAATGGCTTCTCCTGACTTTTGGAACGACCAGAAAAGGGCACAAAGCATTTCTGTTGAAAGAAATAGACTTGAATCGGAACTAAACACATTTTCAGAGATACAGCAACAGCTTGAAGACGTTGAAGTCCTTATAGAAATGGCAGAAGAGGAAAATGAAGAGTCTTTACTCAATGAGGCAGAAGAACTTTTAACTAAAATGGAAAAAACCTTAGATTCCTTAGAAGTTAAAACCATTCTTTGTGGTGAATTTGATAGAAAAAATGCAATCGTGACCATTCACGCAGGAGCAGGTGGAACAGAAAGCTGCGATTGGGCACAGATGCTTATGAGAATGTATCTCAGATGGGCTGAAAGGAAAGGTTTTGAAACGGAGATATTGGATTTCCAAGAAAATGAAGAAGCAGGAATAAAAAGTGCAACAATTTTAATAAAAGGACCTTACGCTTACGGCTTCTTAAGAGCAGAACACGGAACTCATAGATTGGTAAGAATTTCACCATTTGACGCAAACGCAAGAAGGCACACATCTTTTTGTGGAGTTATAGTTGTTCCAGAACTTGATGACGACATAGACATTGAGATAAAGGAAGAAGATTTAAGAATTGATACCTACCGTTCTTCTGGTGCTGGAGGTCAGCACGTAAACACAACAGATTCAGCAGTGAGAATTACTCATTTACCGACAGGAATTGTTGTAACCTGTCAAAGTGAACGTTCCCAAATACAAAACAGACAAAGAGCCTTAAAAATTTTAAAAGCAAGACTTTACGAGCTTGAAAGAAGAAAGAGAGAAGAAAAA
>JBDOLX010000059.1 GCA_039832905.1 Desulfurobacteriaceae bacterium
ACATAATAAGAGATGTTACAAGGCCTATTCTTATTATTAAAAGCAAGGAAGATAAGGAAGATTAGGACTTCTTAGATTTACATTCTTTCCATTCTTTGTCAAAGAAGAAGATGTAGGGTTTTATGATGGATTCATTTTCTGTATAAAGAGCGTTGGGAATGCCTTTTTCATCAAAGTACACTACTAAGAGTTTTTTATCATCTGTTAGAAGTAAATATTGACAACAAGCGGCTGTTTCGCAGTAATCTCCTCCCAACTTCCTTATTTCTTCCTTACAGGGCGTATCAAATTCTCCAATTGCATAAAGTTTTACACCTTTCTTTAGGTACTTATCCAGATTACCTTTACAACCTAAGGTAAACAAAGGTTTAATTCCTGCTATCTTCACAGTTTCTTTTGCAGAACTAATCATTGAGATTGCTTTATTTACTATAGACTCCTTGCCTTCCAAAATGAATACCTGAAACCCTTCGCTTGCAGCTGTTTCTACGCCTGGAACTTTTTCTTCAAGTTTATCTACAAGCTTTTTGAGATTGTCTTCCTTTATTTCAAATTCAAGTCTTAACTGTCTTATTCTATTGTTTAAAGCTTTTCTGATTGGAAAAGGAATGTACCTTTTGGGGATTGTGTTCTTAACTTGGAGAAACCCTTTTTTTTCTAATGATCTTAAGGCATCATAAATCCTTTGTTGGGGAATTTGAGCTTCTCTTGCTATCCTCGTAGCGCTTGCCTCACCAAGCAGTAAGAGTGCGTAGTAAGCTTTCGCTTCATAGGTGTTTAGATTGTATTCTTTTAAAAGTTTTATAACTTCCTCATCAAATTGTAATTTCATTCCTTCTCCAAACTTTCTAAAGTTGTTAAGATTAAATAATAGTGGAAAGTTGACATCTGACAACTTAAATGTTAAATTAACCACTAAAAGGTGGTGTGAAGGAGGACGTTATGGACAGAAGGAATTTTCTCTCTGCTGGTCTTAAGGTAGGACTGGGGGTTGCTGCTGGACTTACTGTTGGTAGCAAGGTTGCAGTAGCAAGTAGAAGCGAAAATTTACCCTATCCTTATGTAAAGCTTAATCCTGAAAAGGTTGCCAAAAGGGCTTATCACTACTATCACAAGGGACACTGTGCGTATTCGGTCTTTGCCTCTATTTTGGATGAGTTAAAAGAAAAAGTTGGAAGACCTTATACTTACATTCCTTCTGAACTCTATGTCTATGGAAAAGGTGGAATTGTTGGTTGGGGAACCGTTTGTGGAACTTTAAACGGTGCTTGTGGAATTATTTCATTAACATGTAAGGATTACGGTAAAGTTATAGATGCTCTCTTTGACTGGTATACAAAAACTAAACTACCAACTTTTGTTCCTCCAGGGAAAGCAGCTTATCCAACTAGCGTATCAAATTCTCCTCTTTGCCACGTATCTGTAATGAAATGGTGCAAAGCAGCAACAAATCACTTTGGTAGATACATTGCATACAATAGCAAGGAAAGGTCAGAAAGATGTGCAAGACTCTCTGCAAGTGTAGCTTATAAAACTGTAGAGCTTATAAATGCTTACCATGATGGAACTTTCGTTCCAGTTAAAATTAAAGGCTTCCAGAAGACAAAGATGGACTGTAGAGAGTGCCACTCTTTCTCTAAGTTTTAGACAGAAAATAAGAGATAAAAAAATTTAAGGGGAGCATTTGCTCCCCTTTTTTATTTAAAAAAGATCGGGAGGTGCCCGACCTCTCAAATTTATTTTTGAAGAGCAGCTTTTCCTAGTTTAACTCCTTCTAAGAAAGCGTTCTTGTTAAGTTCAATGAACCTTGATGGAACATTCTTTTCTATGGCTTTCAAGAAACTTTCCTCAGAAATAAGAGGTTTTCCATCAAACTGAAGAGAGTTTGCAACTTGGAAAACTCCGAGAGCTACAATGTTCATAACCTGTCTTCTTCCAAGAACTTCTGCAGCTGTTCTTGCAATAGGAGCAGATACTATCTTATACATGTTGCAATCAACGTTACATTGAACTAGATCTTCATCAACAATAACAAGTGCACCAGGTTTAACGTTTACGAGAATATCTGCGTCCTGTTCTCCACATTCAGCATCAAACTTAACAGGATTTTTCTTGATCATATCATCATAAGCTTCTTGAGACTGAATAATCACTGCATCGAGGTTAAAAGTCTTTGGAAAATCAATAGGTTCGTCAGAAATGACTACATCTCCAAGAGATACACCACTTCTCATTGCAGCACCATAGGTAGCTGTCTGAGTGGCGTTGAGTCCTTCTTCTGCTGCAGCGTTAGCAAGAACTACAGCAGCCAAGATAGAACCTTGACCAGCAGAACCTATAACTCTGACTTCATATCTCATTTTTCACCTCCGGAGAGCTCCTTAACCTTCTTCCAGTAAATCTCTGTGTATTCAGGTCTTGATGTATCGTGGTAGAGAACTCCTCTTGGTATCTTTCCAGCTCTCTTTTCTTCTGGGAGCTTTTCGTAAGCGGCTATTGGAAGAGTATTTTCCTTAAACCAGAAGTACATTTCCTCAGTGGACATTCTGTTCTTTCTTCCGTAAATGATTGTACAAGGAGAAAGAACTTCGATAAGAGAGAATCCTTTATGCTTAATACCGTCCATAATGAGCTTTTTGAGTTCCATTGCGTGGTATGCAGTTCCTCTTGCCACGTATGTAGCTCCGGCAGCAATTGCTACTTTAGCTATGTCAAACTGAGGCTCATAGTTTCCGTAAGGTGTTGTTGTTGCATAAGCACCTTTAGGAGTTGTAGGAGAAACCTGACCACCTGTCATACCGTAAATCCAGTTATTTATAAGAACAACTGTAACATCGATGTTTCTTCTTGCAGCGTGGATAAAGTGGTTTCCACCAATAGCAAGAGCGTCTCCGTCTCCAGTAAATACGATTGTTGTAAGTTCAGGTTTATAGAGCTTTAAACCTGTTGCTGCTGTGAGAGCTCTACCATGAGTGGTATGGAGTGTAAAACCGTCAAAGTATCCTGGAGTTCTGGAAGAACAACCAATACCGGATATCATCGCAACTTTATCATTAGGAATTCCAAGTTCATCAAGAGCCATACAGGTAGCTCTAAATGCTTGACCAATACCGCAACCAGGACACCAAATTGTTGGCATTTTGCTAAGTCTTAAATATTTAAAGTAAGGCTTTTTCTCTACAATTTTTTTCATAGGAATGTTCATTTTTAACCTCCTACTTAGCAATTTCCTCTAGTTTTTCAAGGATCTCGTGAGGATAGATCACATGCCCGTTAGCTCTATTCATTCTGAAGATTTCACATTCTCCCTTCGCGCATCTTTCAACTTCAAGAACGTACTGTCCCATGTTGAGTTCAGGAACAAGAATTGCTTTTACGTGTTTTGCAAGTTTGTTGAGGGTCTCTTCAGGAGAAGGCCAAATTGTAATAGGTCTGAATAATCCTGCTTTTATTCCTTTTTCTCTTGCAAGCTGAACGGCAGTTCTTGCAGATCTTGCAGTTGTTCCAAAAGCTACAATTGCAATCTCTGCATCGTCAAGCATGTATTCTTCATTCTTTTCAAGTTCAGGCTGGCGTCTTTTTACTTTTCTAATAAGTCTTTCTATTAATTCTTGGCACATTTCTGGATTTGTTGTTGGAAAACCTGTATAGTCGTGGTGAAGACCTGTAGCGTGTCCTCTATAACCTGGTGTTCCGTAATCTGCAATAGCTGGGACGTCGTCTTCTTCTGGTTTATATGGTAGATACTCTTCAGGTGGAACTGTTGGCTGTTTTCTTTTCCAAATTTCTATTTTGTCAGGAGTGAATTTGTCCATATCAACAGTTTCTCTCATGTGTCCAAGAACTTCGTCGAGGAGAAGAACTACAGGTGTTCTTAATCTTTCTGCCCAGTTAAAAGCTCTTATTGTTTCTTCCATTATCTCCTGAACGTTTCCTGGATAGAAGACAGGAATAAGTTTGTCTCCGTGAGTTCCCCAAAGAGACTGCATAATTTCCTGCTGTCCAATCTGTGTTGGAAGACCTGTAGATGGACCTCCTCTTTGAACGTCAACAACAACACAAGGAGCTTCTACCATGAAAGCAAGTCCTAAGTTTTCCTGTTTTAGAGAAAAACCAGGACCAGATGTAGCAGTCATTGCTTTTGCACCGGCCATAGAAGCACCAACAACTGCTCCCATAGCGGCAATTTCATCTTCCATCTGAATGAAAGCGCCATTATTTTTAGGAAGAAGTTCTGACATCTTTTCAGCAATTTCGGAAGATGGGGTAATTGGATAACCAGCGTAGAAGTCGCAACCTACCAAGATTGCAGCTTCTGCACAGGCGTGGTTTCCATACTTTAGTACAAGGTTTGCCATTTTTTCCTCCTTAAGCACTTTGGATTTCTTCATATTTTTCTGGAGTGAAGACGTAAATACAAAAGTCTGGACAGATCATTTCACACTGCTTGCAACCTATGCACTTTTCAGGAGCTACAACCTTCATAACAGCTTTTACTTTGTCAAGTTCAAGAACGTTTGTTGGGCAAACTGCTGCACAGATGTTACATCCTTTACACCATTCTTCTTTAACTACAACTACACCTTTTGCTGCCATAGTTTTCCTCCTTTTAGATTAGACCTCTTTCTTTTAGTGCCTTTTCCACCATTTCTCCGATTTCAGCTGGTGTATTACAAACGTAAGCTCCGGCAGCTCTTAGAGCTTCCATCTTGCTCTTTGCATCTCCTTTACCACCGGAGATGATAGCTCCGGCATGACCCATTCTTCTTCCAGGAGGTGCAGTTACACCGGCAATGTATGCAATTACTGGTTTATCAACATTTTCTTTTATGTATTCAGCAGCTTCTTCTTCCATTGTTCCACCAATCTCACCAATGAGAACTATTGCATCAGTTTCAGGGTCGTTGTTAAACATTTCTATTGCTTCTTTGTGGGTTGTTCCTGGAACTGGGTCTCCACCAATACCGATAACTGTTGACTGTCCAATACCTCTTTGGGTTAGCTGATAAGCAGCTTCGTAAGTTAAAGTTCCACTACGGGAAACGATACCCACTCTTCCTTTCTTAAAGATGTGTCCAGGCATAATTCCCATCTTACACTCTTCCGGAGTGATTACACCTGGACAGTTTGGTCCAACATACCTTACGCCTGTTCCTTCTAGAGCTCTCTTTACCTTAACCATATCGTTAACAGGAATTCCTTCAGTAATACAAATGATGAGCTTTATCCCAGCATCAGCAGCTTCCATTATGGCATCAGCAGCAAAAGCAGGAGGAACAAAGATTAAAGAAGCATTGGCTCCTGTTTCTTTTACAGCTTCTTCTACTGTGTTGAAAACGGGAACTTGATACTTTCCTTCATCATCTTGCCAGGTCATTCCACCTTTACCGGGAGTAACTCCTGCAACTATTTGAGTTCCATAGTCAAGACACTGCTTTGCGTGGAATGATCCTTCTTTTCCTGTAAGTCCCTGAACTACAACTTTTGTATTTTTATCTATAAGTACAGCCATTTTTTCCTCCCCTTTGTTTTATAGTTCACCTTTTGCAGCTTTTACAGCCTTTTGTGCACCGTCTGCCATGTCTTTAGCTGGAATGATGTTAAGGCCGCTTTCTTCAAGCATTTTTCTACCAAGTTCAACGTTTGTTCCTTCAAGCCTCACGATTAAAGGTCTATCAAGTTTTACTTGCTTTGCAGCTTCAATGATTCCACCCGCAATTCTGTCGCATCTTACGATTCCACCAAAAATGTTTACAAAGATTGCCTTAACGTTTGGATCAGAAAGTAAAAGCTTAAATGCTGCCGCTACTCTTTCTACGGTTGCAGTTCCTCCAACATCAAGGAAGTTCGCTGGCTCTCCACCATAGTACTTGATTGTGTCCATTGTGGCCATTGCAAGACCTGCACCGTTAACCATACAACCGATATTTCCATCAAGCTTAACGTAGTTGAGATCCCACTTCTGAGCTTCAAGTTCAAGAGGATCGATTTGAGTTGTGTCTTCAAGCTCTTGTATGTCTTTGTGTCTGAAGAGTGCGTTGTCATCAAAATCAATTTTTGCGTCTAGGCAAATAAACTCGCCTTCTTTTGTTTGAACGAGAGGGTTTATTTCTATTAAAGATGCATCAAGATCAAAATACATCTTTGATAAAGTCATTGCTATTTTTACAAACTGAGATAAAAGTTTCTTGTCTGTAATTCCAACTTTATAAGCAATCTTTCTTGCTTGATATGGTAGAAGACCGATTGCAGGGTCAATATGTTCTTTTATGATAAGTTCAGGATTGGTCTTTGCTATTTCTTCAATTTCCATTCCACCAGCAGCAGAAACCATTAAAACAGGTCTTGAAACTTCTCTATCGAGAGTTAGACCTACATAAAACTCTTTGTCTATGTTTACGCCAGCCTCAACAAGAACACAATTTATGGGAAGTCCTTCTGGGTTCTGATAGGTCTTGAGGCGATTACCTATCATTTCAGCAGCGATTTTTCCAGCTTCTTCTGGAGATTTTGCAAGTTTAACTCCACCCGCTTTTCCTCTTCCACCAGCGTGGACTTGAGCTTTTATTACAACTACAGGTGTTCCAAGTTCTTTAGCAGCTTCTTCGGCCTCGTGAGCGTTATGGGCTACGATTCCATTTGGGGTAGGTAATCCATACTTTTTGAAGATATCTTTTGCTTGATATTCATGTATCTTCATTCCTTTCCTCCCGCCTTTAAGTTGGGAAAAATTTTAACAAAATTTTTACAAATTTTTAACAGTATGATTACTAAGGCTAAAAAGGGGAAAAACCGGTTTTGGAAGGGTTTTTTTTAGGGAAAGATATTAGTCTTCTTTTATACACTCAGATAGAAAAGAGGCTATGTGAACTGACTTAACCTCTGAATCTATTCTTTCTAATCCTTCAGCAATGTTCATTACGCACCCTGGACATTCTGTAAGAACCATAGCACTTTTGGTTTTATCAATATTTTTTGCCTTTTTAAGTTGAATTTCTCTTGAAATCTCTGGATGGGACAGTTTAAACGTTCCTCCCATTCCACAACAGTTATCGGCTTCTTCCATTGGAATAAACTCAACATTTTCAACAGCTTTTAAAACTTCTACAGGATAGCTTCTTGGTATTTTTTGACCTCTAACTATATGGCACGGATGGTGCCAAGTAACTTTTACTTTCTCTGGATACTTCCACTTCCTTACCGTTTCGAGGTTTTCAAAAAGAACTTCTATTAACTCTTTTACCGGAATTGAAAGTTCCTTATACTCTCCCTTTAGGATGTGGCCGCAGGTAGCACAGGCGGAAACGATAAAATCTGCATCTACTTTATTTAAAGTTTCCAGGTTTTTCTTTTTCATTTTTTCGAAAGAATCTAAGTCTCCAGAGAAGAAAGCAGGAGCTCCACAACATCCTTGGTCTTTTGGGACAAAAACAGAATATCCTAAGGCATTTAGGACTTTTACTACGTCTTTTGCAGTTTCAACGTAAAAGTTGTTAAACATACATCCCGTAAAGAAGATAACTTTTCCTTTTTCTTCCTTTGCTTTGAACCACTTATCTTTATCGTTAAAAGGTTTAAAAGAAATTTGGGGAACTAAGACCTTTCCAAATCTTGGTAGCTCTATTGGCAGGAGTCTATTTTGGGGACTTTTAGATGATTTTGTAAGAACCCTTGAAAGATGGGAGAAGAGCTTTCCTGCAGTATCAAGGATTTTCTGGTTGGAAAAGACAGAAATTACAGCCTTCTTTTCTAGCGGTAATCCTACTTTCTTGTTGGCTAAACTTCTTGCAGAAATTATTATCTTTTCATAGTCAACAGACAAAGGACAGATTTCAGCACATCTTAAACAGGTTGTACAAAGGTTGAAAAACTCTGCAGCTTCTTTGTCAAGCTCTACCTTTCCTTTATTTATCATGTTGGCAAGAAAGATTTTTCCCCTTGCAACAGATGGCTCCTCAAAAGTAACGTTAAAAACAGGACAAACAGTCCTACACGAACCACAGCGTACACACTTTTCTAAAACTTCATCACTAACGCCAAGTATTTTCTTTTCTTCCATTTAAAAGATTACCTCTCTTGCGTTAAATATAGGCCCTTCTACGCAACATCTTTTATATCCATTAACTGTTTCTACAGTACAACCAAGGCACGCACCAACTCCACAAGCCATTCTTCTATCAAGGGATAAAAGACACTCTACACCTAACTCTATTGCTATATCTTTTACAGCTCTAAGCATTGGAGTTGGTCCACACGCAAGCCATTTGTAATCTTTAAACTTTTCAAGTTCGGAAGTTACAAATCCTTTTTTTCCAAAGCTTCCGTCTTCTGTATAGATTTCGAAATCAAGTCCATACTTTTCTAAAAACTCAAGACCTGATAAGTTGTCTTTATTCCTTTCTCCGTATAAAAACTTTACCTCTTTTCCATTTTCAAGAAACTTTCTCGCAGTTAAAAACAGTCCGCCAATGCCGATACCACCTGCTATAAAAAGGTATTTCTTAGCGTCATCCTCAAAATAGTTTCCAAGAGGTAATATAACGCTTACTTCTTCTCCTTTTTTAACTTCTGTTAAAAGAGAAGTTCCTCGTCCGTAAACTCTATAAAGAAAAGAAACAAAATTTCCCTCAACGTTAAAAATTCCAAGTGGTCTTCTAAGAAGTGGATCAAAAACCCTTTTATCCCTTACCTGGACCATTCCAAACTGGCCAGGTTTAATTTTCTCCAAAGTCCCTTTATCTACTTCTATAGTGAGTATGTAATCTTTTCCTGTTATGTGCCTATTTTCGACTACTTTAAACTCCATCTTTAATCTCTCTTAGCACAAATTTTTCCATTAGCGATTTCCATAAGTGCTATAACAGTTTTTTTGTGTTCCTCCCCTTTTTCATCTTTTCCGAAAGTGTAGTTATCGATTGTATAAAGGTGTCTTGCCCTTTTAGCTGCTACGTGAACAGTTTCGTAGTAGTTTCCAATATTTTCAACTACAGGTTCTAATGGAATTCTCTTAGACATCGTTAGCCTCCTTTATTAACTTCAAAATATTCTCATCCTTAACAACCTTTTGAATTTCGTTTTTTAACCTTTCCGTCTTACACTTTTCAGCCGTAATGATAGACTTTAATTTCTCAAAAGCAACCTCAAGAATGTCATTAACAACCAAATAGTCGTATAAAAACGCTTTCTTTATCTCTTCACGGGCAATTTTTAACCTTTTTCTTATCGTTTCTTCATCATCTGTCCCACGATTTCTTAGTCTCCTTTCAAGTTCCGAAAGAGAAGGTGGAAGAATAAATATTAAAACTGCTTCAGGAAAGTTTTTCTTTACGTTTAACGCCCCTTGTGTATCTATATCGAGTAAGATATCTTTACCTTCATTTAAAGCCTTTAAAACTTGGCTTTTTGAAGTTCCATAAAAGTTCCCGTAAACTTCAGCCCATTCTAAAAAGTCCCCTTCGTCTATCATCTTTTGGAAGGTTTCTTTATCAACAAAAAAGTAGTCTTTCCCGTTTACTTCTCCGTTTCGTGGTTTCCTTGTCGTGTAAGATATCGAAAACTCTAAGTTTTTAAACTCATCAAGAAGCATCTGACACAACGTTGTCTTTCCTGTTCCGGAAGGAGCGGATATTACGATTAAGAGACCTTTCAACCTATCGGGCATACAGCCT